>CAMPJM010000099.1 GCA_946886805.1 uncultured Flammeovirgaceae bacterium
GGCGATTGGCAACTGCTACTGGAAAAGATTGTAGAGGATGTTGGTGCTTCAAAAACGGAAGAATTAAACCTTAACCAAAACTGGCGGAGTAAGAAAAACATAATTGATTTTAATAACAGGCTTTTTGCAGGTAGCCCCTCCATATTAGAAACGCTGGGACAAAGTGATCTTAGTAGTATAGGCGATGAGAGTTTACAGGAATTTTTAAAGAAGGAATCTTCCAAAATTGCAACTGCTTATAAAGACGTCTATCAGGAATATCCATTTAAGGATGTAGTGAATGACAATAATGGATATGTAAATATTTCATTTTTATCTGCAAAAGAAGCTGATGAAGAACCAGAACAAGACGATACGCGAAATTCGCTGGAAACCATTTCCTGGAAAGAGGAAGTGTTAAATAAAATTCCTGGAATGGTGGAGTCATTTCAGGATCAGGGATATGCTTTAAAGGATATTGCTTTTCTCGTAAGAAATAAAAACGATGGAAAATTAATAGCGGACAGATTATTAGCTTACAAGAGCTTACCAGAAGCTAAACCTGATTATAGCTATGAAGTCATATCGTCTGAATCGCTGATGGTGGGAGCTGCAGTTTCCGTGAATATGATCCTTAATACCCTGAGATATTTTGATAATCCACAGGACGTAATCGCAAAGGTGAATATGGTTTACGATTATCAGGTGTATGTGCTTCAAAACAAAGCAATTAACCTCCATCAGTTATATTCGGGAGTCGTTTCTAACACAGGTTTTTATGATTGGATGCCCGAGGGTTTTGAAGCAATTGAACAATATCTAACAAATTATCCACTTTTTGAGATTGTGGAAACCTTGATCAGGACGTTCAACCTTCAGAAATTGAAAGGAGAGTATGCTTATATTCAGGCCTTTCAGGATCTTATTTTGAGTTATGGAAAAAAAGAGCAGGTTGATATTTCAACTTTTTTGAAATGGTGGGAAGAGATAGGAATTAACAATGCTGTGCAGGTTTCTGATGCTACGGATGCCATGAAGATTCTGACCATTCATAAATCGAAAGGGCTGCAATTTAAGGTGGTGATCGTGCCGTTTTGTGATTGGAACATAGATCATAACCCAACACAACTAAACACTTTGTGGTGTTGCGCAGATGACCCGCCCTTCAATGAAATACCCTACCTCCCTATAAGTTATTCTGGAAAGTTAAAGGAGACTATCTACCAGAAAAATTATTACGAGGAGATGGTAAAAGCCTATATGGATGCCTTAAACTTGCTCTATGTAGCGTTTACCAGAGCGGAGGAATGTTTATTTACATTAGCTCCTTTGCCCAATTTTAAAAAGAATGGTGATTTTTCAATTAAGAGGGTTTCTGATTTATTGTACAAGTATTTTAGTTCGGAATATGCTCTTCCCCCTGGAGATAGCAAAGATCTCTTTGAAAAGTCTGCTTGGAATGAAGAGGAACAAATATTTGAGTTGGGACAAAGGTTTAAAGTTGATGCTGTAACAAACCAAAAGAACAGTAATATTACCAGTCTTAACCACTATTTGTCATCTTCGTGGCGAAGCCGCTTATCTATTAAACCAAGAGCTAAAAATTTCTTCCTAGAGGCTGAAACAACCACCGTTGCTAAAATTAACTATGGGTTATTAATGCATGAAATATTGGCGCAGGTTGAGTATAAAGAAGACCTGCCTGCTGTGATCCAGAAATTTGTGTTTGAAGGAGTACTGTCAGAACAGGAAAGTAGCTTATTGAATGATAAGCTGGGGAAAATATTAAACCACCCTGAAATAGAGGATTGGTTTTCCAAAAAATGGACTGTAAAAACTGAGGTGCCTGTTTTACCTTCTTCCGGATTGATAAACCGGCTGGATCGGGTTTTACTAAAGGAGGAAGATGCAATTGTTATCGATTTTAAATCCGGTAATGTTGAAAGTAAACATAAAAGCCAGGTCAGGCATTACTCCAGTCTGCTAAGCCAGATGGGATACAAGAACGTTTCAGGCTATATTCTTTATCTTGAACCTATTGAAATTGTACATGTGATGTAGTATCATTTCCATTTTAAATTATTTAAGCAATTCTTAATGAAACCTTTTTTAGTCCATTTATCTGAACAATTATTTGAAAAATATGGACATGATTTTCATAACGTAACGATAGTATTTCCAAACAGAAGAGCAGGTTTGTTTTTCCGGAAGCATCTTTCAAAGTATTTATTAAAACCCGTTTGGGCTCCTCAAATACTAAATATAGACGAATTTGTGAAAGGTTTGTCCAACATAAAATCAGCAGATCATCTCACCCTTTTATTTTTGCTTTTTGATGCCTATAAAAAAGTAAGCCCTGTAAAAGATAGTTTTGACCAGTTTTATTATTGGGGAGAAATGTTGCTGAGGGACTTCAATGAGATAGATAAATATCTTATAAATGCTGACGATCTTTTTAGAGATCTCAAGGACCAAAAGGATTTGGAAAGCCACTTCGAGTACCTTACAAAAGAACAAATTGAGGTAATCAAGCAGTTTTGGTCGAGCTTTGATGCAAAACCTTCCAAACATCAGGACGATTTCCTTCAGGTATGGCATATTCTGGCCAAGGTTTATACAACTTTTAAGGAATCGTTGATGGAGAATGAGGTTGGTTATGATGGTATGATCTTTAGGGAAGTAGCAGAGCAGGCTCAAAAAACAAATATAATCGGCCCGGAGCGTCAGATAGTCTTCGCCGGTTTCAACGCACTTACAAAAGCCGAAGAAATTATTATCGGCTCCATCTTAAAAAATGCGGGAGCTTCTATGTATTGGGACCTGGATCAATATTATTTTAACAATCCAAATCAGGAAGCGGGGATATACTTTAGGAAATACGCCAAAAATAAAAATTTTGCAGCCACCTTTCCTGCTATAGTTCCTGCTGACTTTCTTTCGGTGCCTAAAAAAATTGAAATGGTTGGTGTTCCTTTAGCTGTAGGGCAGGCAAAGCTATTGGGACAGATGCTGCTTAAGCAGACCAATTTGGACGCAGGGGAAGCACCGGAAAAGACAGCAATAGTATTGCCTGATGAACAGATGCTATTTCCTGTTCTCCATTCTTTACCTCCTGAATTTACGGATATCAATATCACAATGGGATATCCGTTGCGAGACACTCCCTTGTATGGTTTCATTGAACACTTGCTGAATTTACAACAAAACATAAAGGAAAATAAGGCTGGAAAAATTGCTTTTTATTATAAATATGTTTTAAGTCTTTTGAACCACCCCTATGTTAATAGGTATAATCCTCAAAAGGCTTCAGAACTGATAGCCATAATTAAAAGAAATAATAAAATAGCGGTAGAAATAACAGAATTATCTGATAATGCTTTTTATAAAAAGATCTTTCAAAAGCTTAATTCGGCGAATGAAATATTTGATTATCTCTTAGATATATTGATGGTGATTAACAGGCGCCTTGAGGAGGAGAGTAAAGAAGGAAGTGCTGTGGTAATGGAAAAGGAGTATGTATTTCACTTTTATACCCAATTAAAACGGCTAAAGGAAATTATCCTCCAGCAAGAGATTGATCTAACCATACAAACATTTTTAAAGCTTTTCCGGCAGATCATTTTTTCGCTGAAACTACCATTTTCCGGCGAACCTTTAAATGGCTTACAAATAATGGGCGTTTTAGAAACCCGGAACCTGGATTTTGACAATGTTTACCTGTTGTCTATGAACGAAGGGCAATTTCCGCTTTCAAGCAGTCAGAGTAGCTTTATCCCTTTTAATCTCAGGAAAGGATATGGATTACCTACTTATGAACAGCAGGATGCCATTTATGCTTATAATTTTTACAGGCTGATCCAGCGCGCGAAAAAGGTGTTTTTGTTCTATAACACAGAAAGCGGTATTCAAACAGGGGGGGAGATGAGCCGATTTTTATATCAGTTGCGCTATGAAGCTCCAGTGGAGATTGAAGAGCATATTCTATCCAATCCAATCAAAGTTCCTTTTCCTGTTCCCATTGTTATCCAAAAAGATAATAAAGTTCTGGATGGTTTAAGTATCTACTTAGCCGATGCATCCGGAAATTCCATCAAATCTTTGACTCCATCGGCATTTAACACATACTTGGATTGCTCCTTGAAATTCTACTTTAGATATGTTGTTCGAATGTACGAGTCAGATACAATTGATGAGGAGATCGATGCTGCGGTTTTCGGAAATCTGCTGCATCATGCTATGGAAAACTTCTATAACCTGATCCTGACCAAGAATGGCCATAAAATAATAGAAAAGGAAGATTTAGATAATGCTGTTTTCATAGAGCAAGCAGTCCTGGAATCTTTTGCCACCCATTTTGATTGGCAAAATATAGAAGATCATCAATTTGACGGCAGAAATCTCATTGTGAAAGAAATAGTCCTGAAGATGGTAAAGGAGATTGTCAGAAATGACATGACCTACACCCCGTTTGAAATTTTGGGATTGGAAGACGACAAAGCAGGTTATAAGTCCAATGTGCCAATTAATACAGAAAGTGGGGAAAAAAGAGTGATCATAAAAGGCATAATTGACAGGGTTGATCTAAAAGATAAAGTAGTTAGGGTAATTGATTACAAAACAGGCAAGGACAACAAAATTTTTGAAAGTATACCTGGCTTGTTTGACCGGAATAATCCGAAAAGAAATAAAGCGGCTATGCAAACGCTGATTTATAGTCTTCTTTATGCAGAAAGTGAATCATTTTCCGATCATGTAATAACCCCTGGGCTATACAATGCCAGAGAATTATTTGGTAAAAATTTCAGTATTAATTTAATGATCAAGGAAGAAGGGTCCAGAATAGCGGAACCGGTTAGAGATGCCAAACCTTTTTTGCCTGCTTTGAAATCGGAGATGAGCAAACTTTTGGAAGAAATCTATAATCCCTCAATGCCGTTTGAACAAACAAATAATTTAAGGATTTGTGGGTATTGTCCCTATGCGGGCATTTGTCACAGATAAAAAAAGCGGCTATTTGCATATCTTATCTAATTTTAGATTAAGAATAACAAATAGCCTCTTTTAAAATATAAATCTATTAAAGCTGAGCGTCAAGTTTTTGTACCAGTACGTTCTTTTGAACAGCTCCCACTTGCTTGTCTACAATCTCACCATTTTTAAAAACTAAAAGAGTGGGTATACTTCTGATGCCGAATTTTGCAGAAATGTTTGGATTTGCATCAACGTCAATTTTACCTATTACTGCTTTTCCGTTATAATCTCCAGCTAATTCCTCAACTACAGGCCCAATCATTTTACATGGGCCACACCATTCTGCCCAGAAATCTATTAATACGGGTTTATCGGTTGCGATGATTTCTTCAAAATTATCATCTGTGATTTCAATTGCTTTGCTCATTATTTTTATTATTTAGAAATTAATAAAGTACACTTCAATACGAAGATATGACATAAAAAGTTCATGTCCGAAACACATTATGGGTGTTTCCATTGCTATATTACTTAAAATTTTGGTATTTAAGGAGTTCGAAAAGAATTAGAGCGAAGTTTTTTTTACCCTAACTTAAAACTTTTACTGACAAACAATTCAAAGCCTCCATCTTATCTATGAATTCATTATCCGGGCTGATCTTATATCGCCTGGACATCAACTCTACATTCAAGCCTTCCTGTTGATCAAAAATATTTAATTTTAAGTCACAGCTTCCGGGATATTCGGTGGATATCTTTTCAATATTGCTTATCAAATCGGTATTTATATCTCTTACATCTACATCAAGCAAAATACTCTTGCTTAGCTTTTCCCTGATTTCAGATAAGTGCTGAATGTTGGTAATCTTAAATTCTAACTCATCGTTCTTCCATTTTTGCTTCACTACATTTCCCTGAATATAAAGAAACCAGCCTATTCCAAAATATTCTTTCAACTTGGAATAATCCTCAGAAAAGAGGAAAAAGGTGTGAGAGTCGTTGTAATCTTCCATGGTCAAAGTCCCAAAAGGTTTGCCATTTTTGGTGATTCTATGGGCGACAGAAGATACTATACCCGCAAAACTGATACTCCTTTTGTTTTGCAACTTTTCCAGGTCATGAATGTCGGAGAGGTTAATGGTGCAAAAATTTGCAATTTCGAGTTTAAACTGATCCAGGGGATGGCCTGAAATATAAAAGCCAACGACCTCTTTTTCTATATTTAACTTTTCTATGTCCCCAAATGGCTCACAATCATCTACTTTTGGTAAAGGGATGGACACCCCACTTGTACCACCAAATAAAGATTGTTGAGCATTGCTCTTTTCAGATTGATGCATGTTGCCATATTTAATGGCTTTTTCAATCAGGTTGTTTTCTTTTTCCGGGGCATATAAATATTGCCTTCTATGAAGATCAGGGAAGCAATCAAAGCCGCCAGCCATTGCCAGGCTTTCAAATGTCCTTTTGTTGACACTTCTCAAATCAATTCTTTCTGCAAAATCAAAAATATTTTTAAAGGCGCCATTTTTATCTCTTTCTGTGATAATAGCTTCCACAGCAGCTTCGCCTGTACCCTTAATAGCGCCCATACCAAAACGGATCTGGCTTTCCTTATTTACATCAAAGAAGAGATTACTTTCATTTACGTCGGGACCCAGTACCTTAATTCCATAACGCTTACACTCGTCCATAAAGAAAGTTACTTTCTCGATGTTGTTTTTGTTGTGCGTTAACACTGAGGCCATATATTCTGCCGGATAATGGGCTTTGAGATAGGCAGTTTGGTAAGCAACTACCGAATAAGCCGCGGAATGAGACCTATTAAATCCGTAGGAAGCAAACTTTTCCATGATGGCAAATACTTCTTCCGCCTTTTTCTTTTCTATGCCATGCTTGTCTTTTGCGCCTTTTACAAAGATTTCTCTTTGCTTATTCATTTCTTCCAACTTCTTCTTTCCCATTGCCCGCCGGAGAATATCCGCTTGTCCGAGAGAATATCCTGCCATTATTTGAGCTGCCTGCATGATCTGTTCCTGATAGATCATAATGCCGTAGGTATTGGAAAGGATAGGAATGAGTAGTTCATGCGGGTAATTTACCTCCTCTTCCCCATGCTTTCGCTTTATAAAGTTGGGAATAAATTCCATGGGGCCAGGTCTGTAGAGTGCGTTCATGGCAATTAAATCCTCTATATCCGTGGGCTTTAGTTGCTGAAGGTACTTCCTCATGCCCGGAGACTCAAACTGGAAAGTTCCTACCGTATCCCCATTTTTGTAGAGGTCGAATGTCTTTTCGTCTTCTAAAGGAATATTGTCTATATCGATGTCTACTGCATGGTTTTTTTTAATCAATGCCATAGCATCTTTAATGATGGAAAGTGTTTTGAGACCAAGAAAGTCCATCTTCAACATTCCGGCATCTTCTACTACTTTGCCATCAAATTGTGTGATTAGTAAATTAGAGTCTTTAGAGGTAGAAACAGGAATGTAGTCGGTAAGATCATCGGGCGCAATAATGATTCCTGCTGCGTGTATCCCCGAACCTCTAACCGATCCTTCCAGTTTTTCTGCCAACCTCAGAACCTCTGCCCGCAAATCCTTGCCCTGCCTGATTTCCTCTAATTCCTTTACCTCCGCAAAAGCTTTTTTAAGCGTGGTGCCTGGCCTTTCAGGTACCAGTTTGGCAAGTGCATTAGCTTCAGACAATGGCAACTGCATAACCCTGGAAACGTCTTTGATTGCCATTTTGGCAGCCATTGTGCCATAGGTAATAATTTGCGCTACCTTGTTATAACCGTACTTCTCTACCACATAATCTATTACCTTTTGTCGACCTTCATCATCAAAATCTGTATCAATATCAGGCATCGAAACCCGCTCAGGATTTAAGAATCTTTCGAAAAGTAGGTTGTATTTTATAGGGTCAATATTGGTAATTCCAGTGCAATATGCTACCACTGAACCAGCCGCCGAGCCCCTGCCAGGACCAATCATTACGCCTAATCCTTTTCCAGCATTTATTAAGTCAGAGGTAATGAGGAAATACCCTGCAAAACCCATGGTCTTGATAATATTCAGCTCATGGTTTAAACGTTCCTCAATTTCGGGAGTAAGTTCTATATACCTTTTTCTGGCTCCCTCAAAAGTCAGATGCCGTAAATAATCATCTGAATTGGCAAATTCGGCTGGCAAAGGGAAATTAGGTAGAAGAATATCCCTTTTTAGCTGAGGAGTGTTAATTTTATCAACAATTTCGTTGGTGTTGTCGAGGGCTTGAGGCAAGTCATGAAACAACTTTGCCATTTCCTGTTGGGTCTTGAAGTAGAACTGATCGTTTGGAAAGCCAAATCGATAATCTTTCCCACCAAAGCCATCTCCTTTCCAGACTGGTTTACTTTGGAATTCACCGGTGTTAACACATAACAATATATCATGTGCATTATAATCATCCTGATCTACATAATGAGAGTCATTGGAAGCTATTATTTTTACGTTGTATTTCTTAGCAAATTTTAACAGGACCGCATTCACCTTTTCCTGTTCTTTCATATTATGTCTCTGGAGTTCCACATAATAATCTTCTCCGAACATATCAAGCCACCATTTGAAGAGCGTTTCTGCTTTTTCTTCGTCATCGTGAAGAATGGCCTGCGGTACTTCTGCTCCAATGCAGCAAGTGGTGGCAATCAATCCTTCATGATATTTTTCTACCAATTCCTTGTCAATTCTGGGCCATTTGCTGTACATCCCTTCCATGTACCCCAGGGAACATAATTTGGAGAGATTTTTATACCCCTGTTCATTTTTAGCCAAGAATAATTGATGATGCCTGTTGTCCTTATCTTCTTTGCTAAACTGCTTTTTGTGACGGTCATGCACCAGGTAAAACTCGCAGCCAACAATAGGCTTTACATTATATTTACTCGCTTCCGCTACAAATTTAAAAGCGCCGAACATGTTACCATGATCCGTAAGGGCTACGGCAGGCATATTATTTTCCTGAGCTTTTTTCATCATCTCAGAAATATTGGCAGCTCCGTCTAGTAAAGAATATTGGGTATGGCAGTGTAAATGGCTAAATGTTGGCATTAAAATTATACGATCTGGTTGTGAAGAGAAACAGAAAAAGCCGGAAAGGCTTTCCTGCAAAAGTAAAGTTAAAAGCGCCTTTAAGAAAACAATTTTTTCTATTTCGGTGCGAAAATTATTGCAATCGAACTAAATATTTTTAATATCGGAGAGTAGTAATTTAAAGCCAGGTAGAACATCTTCGCCTTCAAGGACATTGCCAAATCCTTTTATCTCCTGAACAGGTTTACCTGGTCGGTAAACGTAGGCTTCTTCAGCATCAGGATCAATGAGCCAGGCAAGACGACAGCCATTTTCTATCCATTCTACCATTTTTGCTTTTAGCAGATTTATTCTGTCGGATGGCGATTTAAGTTCAATAACAAAGTCAGGGCAATAATAAAGAAATTTTGATTGTTCTAGTTCTGAGAATTGGCTGTATCTTTCGTTGGGTATCCAAGCAACGTCTGGAATGCGCATTGCACCACTTGGGAGGTAAAAGCCACCATTAGAATCTGAAACAATTCCCAACTTATTTTTCTTATTCCATTCTTTAACTAAGTAATTTAGTTCAGAATTAATGGCACTGGATCTATATCCTGAAGGAGACATAATTATAATTTCTTTTGCGGAAGTTCTCTCAATATTCAAATCTCGGTTCTGTGCACAAAAAGCAAAGAACTCATCATCGCTCATTTTAAAAGCATCGGTTTTTAAAACAATAGTATCCATCTCTCAAGTCTTTTTTTAAATATAATGAATTCTTAGAAGTTTATGTTCATTTTTTCGATTATAAAGTCTGGTGAAAATCTATAAGAAGTTCTTATAGTGATAAGCTAACTAGGGAGAAATAAAATTTATTAGTATTAGTGAATTGCAAATATCAGCCATGCAACCTTTTTGTATAAAAGCGAATCTTTAAATACAGGATAATGAATTAAAATAATAATAATATATTTGGCTATTGTGTTGAATTCAAAATGTAACAGTTAAAATCATTAAAAATTAGGACGTTATTTTACCTCACCCCCGAAATTCTCCGGGGCAAGCTCTTGCCCTCTCCTAAAAGAGAGAGGGTTTAAATGGTCTAATTTTTAATGATTTATCCATATTCCTTAATTCACACAAGGCTTATATTTCTGAAAATATCATCATAATGGCTTCTACCTCTATTTACGGCTCTAAAAGCCCAGATCGTACGCATATCTTAACAATTTTAGGTCTTATCACTTTATTTAAAGTTTTGGTACATCTGATTGTCAATGCTACTGCAGCTTATGGTTATTTTAGAGACGAATTCTATTATCTGGCATGTAGCGATCATTTAGCCTGGGGATATGTAGACCAGCCGCCATTTTCCATTTTGATGCTAAAGTTGAGCAGCTTTTTGTTTGGCGAATCACTTTGGGCAATCCGGATATTTCCTGCTTTGGCTGGTGCCGGGGTGATTTTCATTACGGGATTAATAGCGATGAAGTTAGGAGGAAAGCTCTTTGAAGTTGTTTTAGCTGCCCTCACTGTTTTTATTGCGCCCATTTTTTTAGCCATGAA
>CAMPJM010000100.1 GCA_946886805.1 uncultured Flammeovirgaceae bacterium
GAAGTTGAAGCCCCCCCTATTAACTTCATCAAACCAGATACTACCGAGATTTTATTTAATGAAAGCGATCTTGCGCCGGTTGAAGTTATTCCCCAAACGGCAGAATTAAACGATGATGAAGCTGAACCTGGCGTTACTTTAAAAAAAGAACTTTCCCTGGTAAGCGAAGATACTTCCACTATAGACGAAGGATTCGTCCATCTTGTAGAAATATCGGAAGAATTAAAGATCGATTGTGTGTGGGTGACTTCTCAGGAATACTTTGCAATCTGGGATTCACATAAAGTAAATCCGTACAATATAGACGGTGAGAAATTTAACGACACCATTTCCTTGGCACTGTATGACACCCTAAATGGCTATGACTGGGCATTTCCTATAAAAAATTCCCATATCACCTCCTCATTCGGAATGAGGTCGATCCGGTGGCACTATGGCACTGACCTGGAATTAGATACCGGAGATACCGTAGTAGCCGCATTTGACGGTATTGTGAGAGTAACAGAATATGACAGGCGCGGCTACGGGCATTATGTTGTGCTGCGACATTATAACGGATTAGAGACGCTTTATGGCCATTTATCTTCCTATAAAGTCAAAGTCGGGGATTTGGTAAAAGCAGGAGAATTAATAGGTTTAGGTGGAAGCACAGGGAGAAGTTCCGGACCTCACCTTCACTACGAGGTCAGATACCAGGGGAATGCCATTAATCCAACTGACTTGTACGACTTTCAATCTTCCGCACTCAAAATCGATACTTTATTAATTACTCCCCATAATTTTTCATATTTAAAAGAAGCCCGAAAGGTTATTTACCATAAAATTAGAAGCGGGGACACATTAAGTGGTATTAGCAGAAGGTATGGCGTGTCTATAAACACCATTACCAGATTAAATGGCATCAGCAGAAAAACCGTATTAAGGATCGGACGAAGACTGAGAATCAGATGACAGGAAATTGGATATTGCAGATTGTAGATTGAAGATTGAAGAATGAAGAATACTGATTACAGATTGGAGATTACAGGTTGCTGATTGCTGTTTTACTGATTACTCTTTACCGTTCACTGGTTACTGTTTACCGATTACTGATTACTGTTTTACTGATTTACTGATTACTGTTTACTGTTTACCGTTCACTGATTACCGTTTACTGTTTTACTGATTACTGATTACCGTTTTACCGTTTACTGACATGAAATTAGATATACTAGTTTTTGCAGCTCATCCTGATGACGCTGAATTATCTTGTTCCGGCACTATTTACAGCCATATTTTACAAGGGAAAAAAGTAGGTATAGTGGACTTGACCGCTGGTGAATTAGGCACCCGGGGGACCACAGAAATCAGGGCAAGGGAAGCAGAGACCTCTGCCAAAATCTTAAAAATATCTGTTAGGGAGAATTTAAATTTCAGGGACGGATTTTTCAAAAATGATGAAGAACACCAACTCAGGGTCGCACTGGCAATCCGAAAATACCAACCTGAAATAATCTTATGCAATGCTATTTCTGACCGTCACCCTGATCATGGCAAGGCGGCTCAGTTAGTTACCGAAGCTAATTTCATAGCAGGACTTAAAATGGTCGAAACTTTTTCCGAAAATCTGAAACAATCTCCGTGGCGTGCAAAATCAGTTTACCACTATATCCAAAGCATTTTGTTGAAGCCAGATTTTATAGTCGATATCTCTGATGCCTGGGAAGTAAAACTTGAATCAATAAGAGCGTTTAAATCTCAATTTTTTGATCCTGAGGGGAACAAGAACGAACCCGAAACTTTTATTTCCACTCCTGATTTTATGAAATTAATTAAAGCCAGAGCTAAAGAATTTGGACATTCTATTGGTGCGTCTTATGGCGAAGGATTCACCATAGAAAAAAATATAGGCGTCAAAAATTTGTTTAATTTACAATAGGCTGGCGTTCCTATTATTTTTGAAAAACCACAAAAGAATCCTGCCTCAACGGGAGCAATAGACCAAACAAATATTCCTGAGCCGAGTGTTAGTATCAAGGTCACGTTGCAATTCATCGTTTTAATTGTGACCCTCAATTAACCGGATTATTTCTGGCGTTTATCCCTATCCCACCACGATTTTATTGGCTAACTTAGCATAAAGCAGTATCTTCGCTTAAAATATTTAAAGAATTTTTAATAGAAGTAACCTCATGCAAATCACCAATTTTTTAAGAAGCAACTTCAAACATTTCAATTCAGCTGCCTTAATAGACGCCGCTGACGGTTATATAAAACACCTCGCTGAAGGCAATAAAATGTTAATTACTTTAGCAGGCGCGATGTCGACGGCAGAATTGGGCATTTCCCTTGCAGAAATGATCAGGGAAGGCAAGGTGCATGCCATCTGCTGTACAGGGGCAAACCTGGAAGAAGATATTTTTAACCTTGTTGCTCATGACTATTATGAGCGAATCCCACATTACCGGGAATTGTCGCCAAGCGAGGAACAGGACCTTTTAAACAGACATATGAACCGGGTAACCGACACCTGCATCCCGGAAATGGAGGCTATGAGACGCCTGGAAGGTGCAGTGTTAAAGGAATGGCAGAAAGCGGATGAAGCTGGAGAATCTTATTTCCCACACGAATTCTTTTATAAAGTTCTACTATCAGGTGCTTTAGAAGAGCACTATCAGATTGACCCAAAAAATAGCTGGCTCCTCGAAGCCGCCAAAATCAACCTTCCAATAATAGTACCAGGCTGGGAAGACTCTACTTTAGGCAATATGTATGCTGGTCATTGCATTAGCAATGACATTAAAAATGTCCATACCATGAAAGGAGGGATTCAATACATGATTTGGTTGGCCGATTGGTACACACAAATAACCTCTGATGCGAGTCTGGGATTCTTCCAGATTGGCGGCGGAATAGCTGGAGATTTTCCAATCTGCGTGGTGCCGATGCTGCATCAGGATTTACAACGACCGCATATTCCCTTGTGGGGGTATTTCTGCCAGATAAGCGACTCAACTACAAGTTACGGATCTTATTCGGGTGCTGTGCCCAATGAAAAAATAACTTGGGGAAAATTAGGTATCGACACGCCAAAATTTATAATTGAATCTGATGCTACCATAGTAGCACCTCTTATATTTGCTATTATACTTGGCAAGTAAGACAACTTGCTAATATTTTTACCGTAATGTTTGGAATTGTGATTAACGTTACTTACATTTAATGCTAATAACTAACATTTTTAGCTTAAAGAAATGATTACGACCATCACATCCGCACAGAGTATAATTCCTAAATTAAAATTGCAAAGTAAAAAACTGCAATCGGGAAAAGTACAGGTTAAGTTTTCTGCGTCTTCATCGGGAAGAAAAAGCTGTTACGGTTATGTCCTGACAGATGCAGAATCTACGTTAAAAGAAGTTGTGAATTGGATCCAGTGGAAATTAGAATTATTGGAAAACGCTGATCAGTATTACCATGAGCATCTCTATTCCTTAAACAAATCTAAATTTGATGGTTCTAAATTTATGGTGTTTAGAGAAAATTAAATTTATCCAAAAGAATGACTACAGTTAGTAAAAACATCAAGTTTCTAAGGAAGAGAGAAAGGTTAACACAAGAACAATTAGCCGAAAAAATTGGCATAAAAAGGTCATTACTCGGAGCATATGAAGAAGGCAGGGCAGACCCAAGATTAAACAACCTTTTAGCCATCTCAAGGGTTTTTGATGTTTCTGTTGACAAATTAATCAGTTTTGACATTAGCGATAACCCCGATTCTTTTAAAAACGATAATCTTTCCTCAAATAGTTTAAATAACAATCTAAAGATACTCTCTATTACCGTTGATAAAGAGGACAGGGAAAATATTGAGCTTGTTCCATACAAAGCTTCTGCGGGATATTTAAATGGCTATGCCGACCCGGAATATATAGGCGACTTGCCTAAATTTCAACTTCCTTTTTTACCTTCTTCTGGTACTTACAGGGCTTTTGAAATTACTGGAGACTCCATGCTTCCCTTGCAAAGCGGTACAATTATTATTGGACAATATGTGGAAAGCATCAACAACATCAAGAATGGTGAAACTTATGTCTTATTAACCCATAAGGAAGGTGTTGTGTACAAACGCATAATACATCAAAAGGACAGTAATGCTTTGTATCTAATATCAGACAATGAAAATTACCCTCCCTATACGGTAGAAGCGGGTGAGATATTGGAGGTTTGGGAAGCAAAAACCTATATAAGCAAATCATTTCCCAAAACAAATGGACATTCTTTAGAACCTGTACCTTTTGGAGATGGTAAAGAAATAACACTTGAAAGATTGGCAGGAATCGTTTTGAACCTACAAAAAGAGGTCATTAATTTACAATCTGCTAAACTAAAAAATAGCCAGTGATAAAATTTTACCACTAGCTTAACTTAAAAATCCATTCTGTTTATTTTTATCTACTGGCGTCCGACTAAAATTTAAGACAGTCACTGAATTAATTTAATTACTCAGGTTTCGCATGTTGATTGAATCCAATCTAGAGTTGGATTAACCACTTAATAACTGTTTGAAAGGCGTTTTTTGTGTTCCACTATATGATCTTTGGACGGCCGCTTCCCTTACGCAAGACCCAGCGGGGTCAAATGTTTATAGCCACGGGTTTTAACCCATGGCCATAAGTAGAAATGTTATAGTTTTGGCGGCATTTTTGCTCTTTTTTAGCAAAAATGGTGACAAAACTGTGGGTGCGAAACTTGAGTTAATAAGATACTGGAAATAAAGAGTTGAAAATATAAATCTTTATTTATCCGGCATAACGATCAATTTAGTACGCGAACTCCGGTTTTTAGTATTCCGTACCATCCAGATCACCTCTCTGAGCAGCCTTCTGAAGCTTTTTATTGGCAAATATTGCAACCTCTACTCTTCTGTTTTGAGTCTTACCTGCGGCAGTAGAATTATCCGCAACAGGTTGTAACTCTCCATACCCGGTGGTAGTTATCCTCGAGTTTGCTACTCCTAAAGACGTCAAGTAATCAGAAACACTTGCCGCCCTTTTTTCAGAAAGAGTTTGATTGTATTCGTCAGCCCCCGAATTATCAGTATGCCCTTCTATTAAAATATTGGTATCCTCATATTTTTTCAGGGTCTCGCTAAGAGCAGATATATTTTGTTTTGCCACAGGCTTTAAATCTGCTTTATTTACATCAAAAAGAATTCCAGAATCAAAGGTAATTTTAATCCCCTCACCTACTCGCTCAATGCTTGCACCTTCCAGATCTGCTTCCATTTCTTCTGCCTGCTTATCCATATAGGCACCAATGGAAGCTCCAGCGACACCACCTATCGCTGCACCCATTATAGCTCCAACCGCAGTATTGCCGGCAAGTTTGCCTATACCTGCTCCTATAGCAGCTCCTCCTGCCGTTCCAATGGCACCACCTTTTGCCGTTTTACTCCAGTTTGCACAACTTGTAATAATGCAAAGCGACATTACTAGTACTAAGGATAATTTAAAGAATTTCATAATATGATTGTTTTGTTAAAAAATTATTAAACCTAAAAAATCTTATACGGTTATTAAGCTATTTTTGTGCCAAAATGTTTAGTCGGGCCGTTTGTCCTCATGTAGGATATCCTCCAATTTCTTTAAACTATTAAAGTTTGCATCAGGGTTTTTCAAGGCTTTGCCGAACTCATACCATAGGCCGTCACCGGGATTGATATATTTCCCTACTTTTGTGGGAAGGTTTCCTATTGCTTTTTCTGTTATATAATCAGGCATATAGATCGCCTTTAATATGTGTTTAAGCTCCTTCCATGGTATGGTTTCCTCTCCAATAACCTTGTTGCTTTCTTCTCTTATAATTATTGCAGACCTTGACAGAAATGAAACTTTGAGGGTTAATCCCGATTCTTCGTGCTTATTATCTATTTTTTTGTACAGTACTTCAAGCTGCCTTTCTCTTTTACCAGCCTCAAAGATGCCTTGATTGAGTTCCTGAAGAAAATACTCCCAATTTTTCAAGTCCGCAGGAAATCCTTCAAAAGATTCTTGTCCCGCTTCACTCTCGATTTTCACATGAACGGGATAATCAACCGGGATCTCCTTGAAATACGTGGTTTTCGCCAGTTGTTTTAAAAGCGCTTCCCTCCAGATAAATGGTAAATTTCCCTTGTAGCTGAAATCATCGTCGATTGAAAACCCTTCCGCTAATATATCTTCCTCCTCAAGGTCTTCCCTGCCAGTATATTCCAGTTTGAAGTCGACCAATAAGTCCTCTGCTCCGAATTGAACGTCCAAAACATATTGGTAACTGTAAGGAGGAGGCAATTCAGGCGTAAAATAACTAATTTGTAAACCAGATATGTTTTCCGGCGGCCTTGCATGTTTAGATTTAACCATATCGCAAAATTAATATTATATATCGCAATAAACCATGGAAAAGATAGCTTGTTACTTAATTAAGTACAATAAATAATTACACATTTATTTTTGGTTTGCCTCATTCCTGTTTCTCCTGAAGGAGAAATGATAAAAGGCATGTGTAATTATTTAATAGACTCTTTATAATTAAAAAACATATTTACCAATGTAGCTTAGCTAAACGACATTGATAGATTGATTTATTTATCTACTTTGCAAAATGAAAAAATACAAGAAATTTGTAGACCACCTGGCTGAAGAAGGTTGGGCAACTTACCCCAATTTTATTTCTGCCGATCTAGTTATAGCTCTCCGGGAAGAATTAACAGCACTATACGACCATGGTGAATTTAGGGAAGCCGGAGTAGGCAAGGGAGAAAACTTTAAAGTGAGGCCGGAGATTAGAAGTGACCGTGTACTTTGGTTGGACCCTCAAAATTTATCAAAACTCCAAAAGCAGTATTGGAATAAAATTAATGATTTAAGGGTGTTATTTAATAGGGAATTTTATTTGGGTTTAAAATCCTTCGAAGCACACTTTACAAAATATCCGGCAGGTTCATTTTATAAACGACATGTCGACCAATTTCACCAAGTTCGTTATAGAATCCTATCTTGTCTACTATATCTTAATCCTGATTGGAAGGCCTCTTACGGAGGACAATTGCGAATATACCTACCTGATGGGGATGGGGAAGGTGGAGAGCGACATGTAGATATAATTCCGATGGCGGGAACATTAGCAGTTTTCAGAAGTGAAGATATTCCACATGAAGTCTTAATTACAGAAAAGCAAAGATTTAGCATTACCGGCTGGATGAGAAATATTGAATAGTATAAGGTCAATAATAGAAGTCTGTGAGGACACAGAGCTTGGGTGCAGGTTCAAATAAGACTTCCTAAGTTTGGTTCATTATACCTTGGCAGTATATTTTGGCTGGCATGCATTATGAAACCTCTGCCGTGTGGAAACAAAACTTCGGAAGTCTAAGCGGGACGTACAACTCTATGGTCTTGTGGCACACAAACCACCTACTGCAGTGTAAATGATGCACATATACAAAGATGTTTGTTCTGGAAAATAGTAACATGCAACCGCCTATCTCCTAGTAATTTAAAGAAATGTCAATTTTGATCGTTTCTTTATCTACAGAAAATTTACATTCATCAAAGTTGGGAGCCCGAAAAAGCTTCTTCTGATTGTTAGAACTACCATAACCTTCAATTGGTATTCCGACTACATTTTTATCAAGGACACCGTTGCCGTTCTCATCATGCAAAACTGCAATGGCATAAGTTCCATACGGAATCTCCTCAAAAACCACCGTAGTATGAACTTCGGCTTTTATTTTCTCGTTTTGAAAGGCATATTTAGTTCTATCAGGAAACCCTCTTTCATTGTTAAATAGTGTAACTAAGACGTAACCATCGCTATTCCGAACATTGGAGATTTTAACTTCAAGCTTTGAGGTTCCTTGCAATGAAGTGGGATTAGCTGACATAAAAAACAATCCTAAAAAATAGAATATGAACATGTACATATAAAAAATTTAGACAGCTTTTGCGGTTCTTCAATTGTCACTTCTTTGACTATTAAGAGCCGCAACATTTAAATCTCTCATAACTTTACCCGTTTCGGTTTCCAAAAAGCGAGGCAGGTAAAAGATATTCTTAGGAGAATGAAAAACAGGCAAACCTGCCTTTAACCTTTCAACCAATGCGGAATTTAAATGTTCAGGAAGCGGCTTTCCTTCAATTAGAAGAACCACTTTTTCTCCTAAAGTAGCATCCTTTATACCCACAATAATGAATCTTCTCTCACTTAAAAGGTCACCGGCCACGTCTGCGATTTGATGCTCTAGTTTCTCAGCATTTATTTTGATTCCTCCGGAATTGATTACATTGTCTATTCTTCCGATCCATTGAAAGCTTTGCTCGTCAATGATTTCCACCAGGTCATTGGTGATGATCGTCTCATTGTTGGTCACCAAGCTATTAATAGTCAAACATCCCCGTTCGTCCTGTGCTATATTCACGCCTTCAAAAGCTGTAAAAAAATCGGCTTTAGAGGGTTCATTCATTTTTTTCAATGCGATATGAGACACCGTTTCAGTCATACCGTAAGTGGAATACACAGGGGCTTTTATAACCTGAAGGGCTTCTTCGAGCTGAGAGTCAATTGCTCCACCTCCTATTATTATTGCTTTCATCCTGTTTAAAATACCGACTTTTGCCGTATCTTCTCCCAAAGAATTCTTCAACTGCATGGGAATCATCGCAGTAAAATCGAAACGTGAGTCAGTATTGAAATTTTTTAGGGGGTTAGAACAAGGAGAAACAATGGTCATATTCATATCTCCTTCGAACGCCCGCACCAACATCATCTTCCCTCCTACATAAGCTGTGTCTAGGCACACAAAAGCAGCGTCTCCAGGAGACAAGCTCAACTTTTTTATAGTAAGCCGGGCACTGGCTACCATCTGATGCCGGGTAATAATTATTTTTTTGGGAGTTCCAGTGGAACCAGAGGTATGCAATTCAAAAAATTCTTTTCCATTGAGCCAGTCTTTACAAAAAATAAGCGTGTCCTTTTCAAAATCAGAAAGACCCTCATAATCAAACCTCTCGTTGGAAATTTGGTCATAGGTAAATTCCTTTTGATTCAATAAAAGAACACGCTTCATAATGGAAAAATGTAAAATTTATATCTCCATTCTTACGGAAACTTAGGGAACTTTTTAAAATCAGGCTCCCTCTTTTCAAGGAATGCGTTTTTACCTTCCTGAGCCTCTTCTGTGAAATAATATAGGAGGGTGGCATTTCCAGCCAATTCCTGAATTCCAGCTTGACCGTCTAATTCTGCATTCAGACCAGCTTTTATCATTCTTAACGCAATAGGACTTTTTTTCATCATGATCCTGCACCATCTAACGGTTTCTGCTTCTAATTCTTCCAATGGAACAACCTTATTTACCATCCCCATCTTCTCTGCCTCTTCTGCGGTATATTGTTCACACAAAAACCAAATTTCCCTGGCTTTCTTCTGC
Source organism: uncultured Flammeovirgaceae bacterium (assembly GCA_946886805.1). The sequence goes on from CAMPJM010000100.1 coordinate 9,452, forward strand.
CCCACGTGTCGTGCTAAGTAAGACGATCCAAAACCACCATCGAAGCTACCTACTTTTGGCCCTGTCTGACCAAATCTTGCATTTTCAGAGGCAATGGTAAGATCACATACCACATGCAGCACATGCCCGCCTCCTATCGCATAACCGTTAACCATGGCAATTACCGGCTTCGGCAGAGATTTGATTTTCTTTTGCAAATCCAGAACATTTAACCTGGGTACACCATAATCATCTACATATCCACCTATGCCTTTAACATTCTGGTCCCCGCCGCTACAAAACGCCTTATCGCCTGCACCTGTAAAAATCACGGTATAAATTTCACTATTTTCCCGGCAATGGTCTATTGCCTCAATCATCTCCACATTTGTATGTGGTCGAAAAGCGTTGTATACCTCAGGCCGGTTGATTGTTATTTTTGCTATTCCCTCAAAGAATTCAAATTTAATATCCTGATATTCTTTAATTGTTTTCCAATCGAATCTATTCTCCATAATTTCTATAAACTTTTTTTATATTGATTAAAAATTTCCTGATTACATCTGCTATCTGAAAACACTTCCAAAATTTTCGCCCGCCCATTACCTTCAAAGAAATCTGTTAAAGCAAGGGATAATTCGTTCATATTATTTGCACAATAATAATCAAAACCAAAGTCTGCTGCTGTATTTTTTGCATTTAATGCCTGCTTTGTTTCGAAATATTCTTCTAATTCCGGTTGCTCGGAGGGGCCTTTGATTAATCTAAAAATACCTCCTCCATGATTATTTAAAACAATGACCCTTAAATTACTTATCGGATAATTATGCCAGAATGCATTGCGGTCATAAAAGAAAGCCATGTCTCCTGTAATTAAGGTGGTTAATTTCCCTGAAGCAAGTGCGGTTCCTACAGCAGTACTGTTTGAACCATCAATGCCGCTGGTTCCACGGTTCGCAAATATGCGTATGTCTCTCGGTAAATTGGCGATTATACTGACATACCGGACTGCCATACTATTCGCTACATGTAAATCACTTGATACAGGAATATGTTTCAGAATTGATTCAATGGCTTTAAATTCGCCAAA
>CAMPJM010000101.1 GCA_946886805.1 uncultured Flammeovirgaceae bacterium
ACTATTGATAAACAGTTTAAAGCGGGAATTCGTTTATACTTAAGAGAATAATTACTTTACCGATGCCAAAGATAATTTCAGAAACAGCACTTGCTATTGTTGAGAGCTTCTGACTTTCCAATCTTTCGTTTTTTTGGTAAGTAATTAAACCCAAAGTATGCATTAGTAAATTAACTCCGAAGCAAAATGGCTACGAACCAATCGCTTTGCTGATTTTCATCCTTTGATCCGTATCGGTGCGGATGAAAATCCGTGATTTATCACAATTTTACTTCCCATCACGATTGCTAATGAAATACTCTGGGCTAAAGTTGAAGTGAACTTAAAAAATTTAATGAATACTTATTAGTAGAAGTAAGTATTCTTGAACTTTTACTATAAAACGGCTATCTTTAATTTTTTTAGAGAAAGGTGTTTTTTGAATAAAGTTCTCTTTAAATAATGTAAATTTGTGTACTTATTTTTTCATATAAATTGTGGCTATAAATAATAAAACAATTACGGATCTTGTAGGCGAAAATTATGTTTTTGCATCCGTATTATATTATTTCGGAATAAAATTTTATGATTACTCAGATAAGACACTTGAGCAGGTGTGTAATGAAAAAGGATTGGATATAAATATGGTAATTTCCAGACTTGAATCCAATGCTGGTGAAATTGAAAATGGGGCTGTAGAATTATTAGGATATCCTATCGACCTCATTATTGAATATTTAAAGCACGCACACTACATATTTATAAAACAAAAATTGCCCTATATTGCCAGGTTAATTGAAAATTTAAAATATTTATTCCCTCAGCACAATCAAATAATAGAAGATCTTAAATTCGTTTTTCCATTGTTTGTAGAAGATTTTATTCACCATATTTACGAGGAGGAAGATAGCCTGTTTTGTTATATAAATTTGCTTAATAAAACCCTAAATCAATCATTTAATCCCTCTTTGGTTTTTTATGAGATGGAAAAATTTTCTCTTCAGGAGCATGCTATTGCACACGATATGCATGACGATGAAATGGAAGGAATTAGGAGCATAACCAATGATTATAGCATCCCCGATAAAAATGACTTGCATTTAAAAGTAGTTTTTGAGGAATTACGTGCCTTTGAGAAGCAATTAATCGCACATGCGGGGATCGAAAATGAGATTCTTTTTCCGAAAGCTTTGTTATTAGAAAAGGAAGTAAAAGCGATATTAAAGGAAAAAGTTAGGTGGAATTGATTAACACATGAGTAGATTACTTGCTATCGACTACGGAACCAAACGAGTAGGCCTTGCAGTGACTGACCCATTGCAAATGATAGCATCACCATTGGATACCGTACATTCCAAAGATGTTATTTCCTATTTAAAAAATTATAACGATAAAGAACAGATAGAGGCTTTTGTAATAGGAATGCCGAAAAATCTTAAAAATGAGGACACCAATGCGACAAGCCTGGTGCGACAATTTATAAAGCTGTTACAAAAAAGTTTTCCTGATAAGTTGGTGCATCTTGTAGATGAGAGATTTACCTCTAAAATGGCCTTGCAGGCAATGATAGCAGGTGGAACAAAAAAAAAAGACAGGGCCAAAAAGGAAAATTTAGATAAAATCAGCGCTACAATTATTTTACAATCTTACTTAGCATATAATAGTTGATATGATATACCCAATAGTGGCTTATGGAGATCCGGTATTAAAGAAAAAGGCACTGCCTATTGAAAAAGGGTCTTTGGATGTGAAGAAGCTTAGCGAAGATATGTTTGAAACAATGTATCAGGCCAATGGCGTCGGGTTGGCTGCACCACAGATAGGCAAAAGCCTCCGAATGTTTGTAGTAGACGCAAAATCTTTACAGGAAGACAAAGATGTTGAACCATTCAAGAGGGTGTTTATTAATCCTGAAATTATTGAGGAGACAGGCGCTGAATGGCCTTTTGAAGAAGGTTGTTTGAGCATACCTGGTATCCGTGAACAAATATTCAGGAATGAAAAACTGACTATCCGATACGTTGACGAGAATTGGAATGAAAAGGAAGAAACGCTCGATGATGTCCTTGCCAGAATAGTGCAACACGAATATGACCATATTGAGGGGATTCTTTTTACTGATTACTTATCGGGATTTAAAAGGCGGTTATTAAAAGGAAAACTATCTAATATTAGCAGAGGTAATGTTGATATTGATTACAGGATGGTTTTTCCGGTTAAAAAATAAGCCTCAACATTGAAGAATTCCACCGGCCTGATTTCGAAGTTGCCCAACGTAGAAAAAACCATTTTTTCGACAATGTCTTCCATGGCCGTGGAATTCAATGCCATAAATCTTTCTCAGGGTTTCCCTGATTTTCCGGTTCCTCAGGAATTGATCCATTTGGTGAACCAGTACATGAGAAAGGGATATAACCAATATGCTCCCATGGCAGGAGTACCCAAGTTACTGGACGCCCTATCTGCCAAATTAGAAGAGAGTTATTGCTACAAGGTAAAAGCAAACTCAGAAATTACCATCACTGCTGGTGCGACAGAAGGAATATTCGCTACCATCATGGCTTTGGTACAAGCTGGCGACGAAGTAATAGTTTTTGACCCTGCCTACGATTCCTATGAACCTGCTATTTTACTCGCAGGGGGCAAAGCAGTGCATGTCCCTTTAGAATTTCCTTCTTTTTCTATCAATTGGGAGCGTTTAAGAAAGGCCGTTAATTCCAAAACAAAAATGATTATCATAAACACACCTCATAATCCATCTGGGGCAGTGCTAAGTAATGAGGATGTGAAGGAATTAGAAACTATTGTTGAAAACCATGATGTGATCTTGTTAAGCGATGAGGTTTATGAGCACATCATTTTTGATGGTAAAACGCACAATAGTATTTTAAAAAGCGATATCCTGCGAAACAAGGGGATAGCAATTTTTTCTTTTGGAAAGACTTTTCACGCCACAGGTTGGAAAGTTGGATATGTTGTAGCTCCCCCATATTTAAGTGCGGAAATCCAAAAGGTGCATCAATACTTGACTTTCAGTGTAAATACGGCAGTCCAATATGCCCTGGCAGATTTTTTGCGAGAGTCAAATCACTACAAGCGACTTCCTGATTTATTTCAGGGGAAAAGAGAATTTTTCATGGGTTTGTTGAGAAATTCACGATTTAAGCCCATTGGAGGTGGGGGCACTTATTTTCAGTTGTTGTCCTACGAGGAGATTTCTTCTAAAGGTGATATGGAAATGGCAGAATGGCTATTAAAAGAGAAAGGTGTTGCTTCTATTCCCATATCTGTTTTCTATGAAGACAAAACCGATAACCGAATTCTGCGTTTTTGTTTTGCAAAGCACCAGGAAACCTTAGAAAAAGCTGCGGCGATACTATGCAAAGTATAAAACAAGACTTAACCATTACCCTCATACAATCTGCTTTGCATTGGCATAGCGTGAATGCTAATCTGGCCATGTTCGAGGAGAAAATCTGGCAAATCAAGGGTGCCACAGATGTTATCATTCTTCCCGAGATGTTCAACACCGGATTTACAATGGCAGTAAAAGAATGTGCTGAGCATCCCAACGGGAACACTTTCCGCTGGATGAAACAAATGGCTGCGCAAACAAAAGCCCTTGTTTTGGGGAGTTTTATAGTAAATGATGAGGGCTCTTTTTTTAACCGCTTATTTTGGGTGGAACCTGACGGTAGTTATGCCTTTTATGATAAGCGGCACTTATTTAGAATGGCAGATGAGCACCACTTTTTTAAGATGGGAAAAGAAAAAATAATTAAATCCTGGAAGGGCTGGAAAATATGCCCGCTTGTTTGCTATGATCTGAGGTTCCCGGTATGGAGCCGTAATAATGTTATAGATGGCTCGCTGGAATACGACCTTTTGATCTATATAGCCAATTGGCCACAGGCAAGGGTTAACGCCTGGACTACACTTTTGGCTGCAAGAGCGGTGGAAAATTTGGCTTATGTGGCAGGAGTAAACAGAATAGGCGACGATGGCAATGGGATTTCGTATAATGGCTGCTCCAGCGTGATCGAACCGAAAGGAACGGCGCTTTGGTTCCAGGGAGACGGCGCAGCTATCCAATCCATTACCTTAGATGCTGCTAATTTATCGGCTTATCGTGAAAGATTCCCTGCCTTTCTTGATGCAGATGATTTTGAGATAAAGAGTTAAGATTTTTGGTGTTTGCAAGGAAGTAGATCTTTCACTGGTTCTAAAGTAAATAGCGGACAATTCGCTTTTGTATGATCAGAAAAGCTAAGCTTTCATCCATTTCTAGCATTATTTCCCTTCTTCAGATTTGCAAATAGAGGCATAACGCTTAATTTGCTGCTATAACAGTTGACTTAAGACCCCAAAGAATAAAGAATACTTGCGAGATTTTTTTATTATCGTATGATCCTCTAAATCTGCCATGCCATTCGTAATTTATTACCTCCATTTATAATTAATATCAAATTCTATTTTTTCTTTAAATAAGAAATTGATTATTTTGTACATTACCATCATTTGAAATTGAGGACTCTTCATGCTATCAAATAAAAGCGTGGTTAAGCTTAGTGTTGTTTTGGGCATTACCTGCTGGATATCACTTCTTGTAATAGATCTTATATTGCTATTCGGTGGTATCAACAATATTGATCCTGCTATTCCTGACTATATACCAAAGCTTGTACTCAGTGCTTTTTTTGTAATCCTGTTTATTTTTTATAAATATTCTATAGGAAAAGCAGAGAGTGTAAATTTTGTGGATTTACTTTGGCGGGTTTTTGTGGTCGGCTTACTTACGTCTTTGACCTCACTATCCATACGATTTTTTATTTTTGCCCTATCTGGTACAAAACTGATTCAAAATCCTTTATTGATCAGCTTCTTTTACCATGTCAACATAGGATTGGTAGCTACATTTTTGCTTTCAACTTTTATAGTATGGAAACGCCTTATTTTATATCATAAATCGACTTATCTAAGCAGAGGTTGGCATATATTTGAGTACGGCTTAATAATCAGTCTTCTATTCAATCTATTCGATTACGCATTATTTGACCCGATTTTCAACACGGTTTTACTTGTGTTGGTTGGAATGGGTTTAATTCTTTCCATTAATTTAAAATGGATTGCTTATCTGAATGTAAAGCAGAAATGGAAGAGCATCCTCTTGCTGTTGTTCATCATCATTTATTTAGCGTATTTCTTTACAACTTTATTCAACTATTCTATTAGCTATCAGCTTACTCATGATTTGTTGAATGATGTTTTTATTCTGGCATTATTTATTTTCACTATCCTTTATTCGGTTTTTTCATTACTGGTAATCTTATTTAACCTACCTACTTCTTCTGTTTTTGAGCAAAAGCTGGAAGAGGTTATTAATTTTCAAAGATTAAGCCAGTCCAGCCAGGCCGGCCGGAGAGAGGATCACGTGTATGATATATTATTAGAAAGTTCTATAAGTGCAGTTTTGGCAGACGCTGCCTGGCTGGAGATACTGGATAACCAGGGCAACACAAATACTTTGCTTACAAAAAACATAAATGAGGAAGAAGTCGCAGAAATTAAAACCTCCTCTAAAAAACTAAATGTAAAAAAAGGCATATCAGGTGTATTGGAGAGAAAGAATCCTCCAAATAAGCTATATCAGTCATTAAATGGGTCCGGATATAAATCGGCATTAACTTTTCCCTTGGTGGTTCAAAATGAAGAAATCGGTCATCTTGTGCTATTGAAAGAAGTGGAGGATGGATTTACAAAAGAAATGGAAGACATTATAAATTCCTTTGGCAGCCAGGCATGTATTTCCATTGAGAATTTTAGGTTGATTTCTGAGGCCCTGGACAATGAGCGGTACAAAGAGGAATTAAAGATTGCCAAAAGAGTACAAAGAAGTCTGCTGCCAAAGCAAACTATTTTGGACGAATCTTTTGATCTAAGTGCTTTCTCTGAAGCGGCCGATGAAGTTGGAGGCGATTATTATGATCTTTATAAAATAAATGACCACAAAACGGCTCTAATTATTGGGGACGTTTCGGGCAAAGGTACTTCTGCAGCCTTCAATATGTCGCAGATGAAAGGCGTTTTTCACAGCCTTGTACAATTAAATCTATCGGCCAAAGAATTTCTTGTCAATGCCAACAATGCGTTAAGTAGTTGTCTTGAGAAAACTTCTTTCATCACTATATCATACTTTTTAATAGATAGCGAAAATAAATCAGTAGAATTTGCCAGGGCTGGCCATTGTCCTACCCTTTATTATGATAATGAGGCGCAAGAGGTAAAATTTTTCCAGAACAAAGGTTTAGGGTTGGGTATTTTAAGAAACTCGAATTATCACAAATACGTAGAGGTAAACAAAGTATTTTTCAAAAAGGGAGATGTTCTCATGCTCTATACTGATGGCATTACAGAAGCTAAGAACACCCTGAACGAAGAGTACGGATATGAGAGGTTACAAAATTTACTATTTGAGAATAAAAATAAAGAATCTCATGAGATCCAGGCCGCTGTTATTAGTAGCTTATTTGAATTCTGTGGTGAACAGCCATTAAATGATGATTATACGGTGGTTATTTTAAAATTTAAGTAAACAGTCGAAACAGAACTTTGTTATGGGTAACTCGTATAAAAGCTATGATTGATATTTCAAATGAGGTAGAGAACGACTTTTACACCATAAAAATCAATGGAGATGTTGATGCAAGTTCGTCCATCTTCCTTGATGAGGCCATTGAAGAAGCTGTAAATAAAGGGCAAAAAAAAATAATAGTTGATTGCGCAGATCTAAATTATATATCTTCTGCTGGTTTAGGTGTTTTTATGTCACGTATTCAGGAGTTTGAGTCAAACAATATCAATCTTGTAATATTTGGCTTGAATGAAAAAGTGAAGAATGTGTTTCAAATTTTAGGATTAGACCAACTAATCCAGATTACTGGGTCACGAAGCGAAGCAAAGGAACTTATTAATGAATTATAGATATAAGGTTAGGTGTAAGAAGAACAAACTTAAGGAAATCCGAGAGTTTGTAACCGGTGTACTCCAGCAATATGCGCTAACCGAAGTAGAAATTAATAAACTAGTACTGGCGGTTGACGAAGTCTGTGCGAATTTAATAATCCATTCTTATAATTGTGATCCTAAAGAAACAATAGAGCTTTCGATAGATGTTTTGGAAAACGATTGCATTACCTTTGAAATAATTGACCGAGGTCTTGGATTTAACATATGTAATTACAAAGAACCTACCCTGATTGAAGTTGTGAAAGAGAAGAAGAAAGGTGGTATTGGTTTGATGTTGGTAAGGCGGATTATGGATGATATTGAATTTCGTAGAGAAACCGGTCAAAGTGTTTGTAAATTATTTAAAAAAATAAAACCTTCATAGAAGTTTAGGCCCTCTTTTACTTTTTACTTCTCCTCCTTCCTATACAATTCTTGGACATTACCAATCGTTACGGTATGTAATCTTTGAAAAAATGATTAAAATTGCATACTTATAAATCCAAAAAATACCATTGTCTGCATGACCCGATATATAAATATTATTTTTCTGCTTTGTTTATTATGGAGCTGTAAAACCTCACAAAAAAATTTCGATAACAATGCCACTCTTTTAACGATAGATGAGACCACTGTTCCCGCAGGCGAGTTTTTATACGTTTATGGCAAAAATAACTTCACAGGCGATACTGCCTATAATGAAAATGATGTCAGAGAATATTTAGATCTTTATATCAATTTCAAATTAAAGGTAAAAGAAGCTGAGGAAAAAGGCATACACGAAACGGAGGCCTTTAAGGAAGAGCTAGAGGGCTATAGAAAGCAGCTGGCAAAACCATATTTAACCGAAAGTGGCGTCACCGCCGAACTGGTAAAGGAGGCATACGAAAGGTTAAAAACCGAAATAAATGCTGCCCATATTTTATTGACAGTCCCTGCAAATGCAGCGCCCGAGGACACACTTAGAATATTCAATGAAATTATAAACATCAGAGAAAGAGCTTTGAAGGGAGAAGATTTCTCATTTCTTGCCAAAGAGTTTTCGGATGATCCTTCTGCAAAAACCAATGGTGGGGATTTGGGATATTTTACTGCGTTACAAATGGTTTATCCTTTTGAAGATGCTGCTTATAAAACAGAAGAAGGGAGCATATCCGAACCTGTAAGAACAAGATTCGGATACCATATCATTCAGGTAAAAGACAAGAGACCGTCTCAAGGTAAGGTAAAGGTTTCTCACATTATGGTGAGAGCTACCCAAGGTATTTCTCCTGAAGATTCTATTGCCGCCCGAAATGAAATCTTTGAAATTTATAACCAACTACAAAAAGGAGCAGACTGGTTTGAGATGACATCTCAATATTCAGATGATATATCTTCTAAAGCTTCGGGGGGCGAACTCCCCTGGTTTGGTACAGGAAATATGATCCCGGAATTTGAGTCGGTTGCCTTTTCTCTAGAAGAAAAAGGCGATATATCCGAACCCGTAAAAACCGCATATGGTTGGCATATTATTAAATTGGATGATAAGCAAGGGTTAGAATCATTTGAGGAAATGGAATCGAGTTTGGAGATGAAAGTTTCAAAAGATTCAAGAGCTGAATTGAACAAGGTTGCCTTAATCAAACGTTTAAAAAAGGAAAATAATTTTGTTGAATTTAATGACGTGATCGCAAAAGCAACGGAGAATGTGGACAGTACGCTGCTTTTAGGCAATTGGTCATATTCATCTGAGAGCCAATTGTTGTCTGAAAAGATTTTTACAATAAATGAAAAAGCGTATTATGTAAAAGATTTTTATGATTTTATATCGGAAAGCCAAAATCAACAAGAAAATATAAATAAGGAACAATATGTAAATTTATTATATGAAGATTTTGTTAACGAAGAATTAATAGCATACGAGGAGGATCATTTAGAAGAGAAATATCCGGATTATAAAATGCTTTTACAAGAGTATCATGATGGGATTCTGCTATTTGAATTGATGGATAATAAAGTTTGGTCCAAGGCTGTAGAAGATACTGTGGGCTTAAAGAATTTTTATCAGCAGCATAAGGAAGATTATATGTGGAACGAAAGGGTTGATGCAGTAATTATTTCTACCACCTCTGAAGAAATAATGGATAGTGTTCGTTATTATGCTGATCAGGAATTTTATCCTGTCGGGAAGTCATTTGATTTAGATGTTGATGCCGAATCAATTCTTACGGAAGAAAATAAAATAGTTTTGGACAGTTTGGCAAAAAGATTGTTAGAAGATGATGATCTGAAAGTTCTTATTCGTTTTTCCGATAGCTCACTCGCAGACGAACTTATCGGCTATTTGGGTGACAAAGGTGTGAAGGAAGAGAAAATTATCACGCAAACCGCTGAAAGTGACGGAGATAATAATAACGTAGAATTGGTTTCGACATCAAAAAAATGGTTGGAAAAATATTTCAATCGTACAAACGCGTTACTACTACAGGTGGAGGAAGGCATTTATGAAAAAGAGGATCTTCCTGTTCTCTCGGCGATAGAATGGAAAGAAGGAAACAATCCCTTGACCTTTGAAGGTAAACAATATTATATCATCATTAATGAAGTTTTACCAGCTTCGCAAAAACAATTCTCCAATATTAGGGGTCAGGTAATATCTGATTATCAGAATCATTTAGAAGATGAGTGGGTAAGTGATTTGCGAAATACGTACGAGGTAGATGTTGATGAAAGTACATTAAAAAACGTTTTAAAACAGCTTGAAAACAAATAATCTTTATATTTTAGTACTCTTTTTTATTTTTTCAGGCTGCGACTTGGTGAAAATGAAAGATAAACCAAAGGATACCTCAGAATCTTCTGAGGTTATTGCGAGGGTTTATGATAAAAACCTATTGAAAAAGGATATAAATGGGATTTTACCGGAAGACGCTTCCTCTGAAGATAGTGCTAATATCATATCGAGGTATGTAAAGGGCTGGATTAAAAAGCAATTGCTTATCAATGAAGCAGCATCCAAGATCGATTTTAATGAAGCCGAACTAGAAAGGAAAATCCTCGATTACAGGTATGCGTTAATGGTTTATGAATATGAGAAATTTTATATTAACCACGAACTGGACAAAGAGGTTTCAGAAGAAGAAATAGAAGAATTTTATAGGGAAAATCTTGCTAATTTTGAGCTTAAACAAAATATTGTAAGAGGGATTTACATCAAGGTTCCCAAAGTTGCTCCCAAAATTGAAAGGTTAAAAAAGCTGATCCATTCAGATAAAAGCAAAGATAAAAAGGAATTGAAGTCTTATTGTTTTAGATTTGCTACCACCTATTCTCTAGATGATTCGTTATGGGTGAATTTTGATGAACTAATAAAAAATACGCCCCTTATAGGAATTCCGGATAAGGTTCAATTCCTAAAAGAGAACGAACATATTGAGACTGAAGATGATGAATATCTTTATTTTATAAGAATATCGGATTATAAAATTTCAGATCAAACCTCACCTTTAGAA
>CAMPJM010000102.1 GCA_946886805.1 uncultured Flammeovirgaceae bacterium
CCTATACACATTATTCTTTTTACTGCTTTTGCCAATTTGCCTTACGGCTCAGAATTCGAACGTCAGCGTTTCGGGAACGGTTAAAAATCAGATTTCGGGAGAACCAATTCCTTTTGTAAATGTGGTATTAAAGCAGGCAGAGGGTGCAACATTTGTTACGGGTACAATCTCTAATGATAAAGGTCTTTTTACTATTTTAAACGTGAAGCCAGGGGAATACAGCATTGAAGCTACTTATATCGGATTCTCTAACTATTCAACCTCTCTTTTCGTGGGCTCCAACTCCGAATACCTGGACATTGGAGCGATTATGATGGAAGAGAGTGTTCAACAACTTAATGACGTAGTAGTAACAACGAAGCAGGACGCCATCACCAAAACAATGGATAGGAAAACATATTCTGTAAATGATAATGTGAGTCAAAGCGGAGGAAGTGTCCTCCAGTCAATGAGCAACCTGCCCGGAGTAACCACCCAAGATGGCCAGGTTCAGCTAAGGGGAAATAATCAGGTGATGATCTTGATTGATGGAAAGCAGACCGCCATGGCCGGGTTCGGCAATCAGAGTGGATTGGAAAACATACCTGCTTCGGCAGTTGATCAAATTGAGATTATAAACAACCCTTCAGCAAGGTATGATGCGAACGGAAATGCCGGAATCATCAATATCGTCCTCAAAAAAGAAGATCAAAATGGTTTTCACGGAAACGTTGGGCTTTCTACAGGATTGGGCGCTCTTTGGGTACGAAAGGAAAACCTGCCGAGCATACGAGCTCAATATCAGGCTACACCAAAAATCAACCCTTCCGTTTCTTTGAACTATAGAAAAAAGAAAGTGAACCTCTTTCTGCAAGCTGATAATCTCTACACCCAAACGCTGAATAAAAATGAGTTTGTAACCAGAACCTATGATGATGGGACAGTGATCAACCAGCAATTGAAAAGAAATCGTAATACAAACTTCTTTACCTCCAAGGCAGGCTTAGATTGGTTCATCAACGATTATAACAGTCTCACTATCTCGGGGCTATTCAGTCAGGAATCCATCATGGACAGAGGCGATCAACCATTTTTTAATGCAGGAAACACCGATAGACTAAGACTTTGGCAGTTTCTGGAAGATGAAGTGCTTACCGCTGCAATGGCATCTGTAGCCTATGAGCATAGATTTCAGCAACCGGGCCATAAATTGAATGCAGGCTTTAACTACACTTTCGACAGGGAGGATGAAAAGTATTTTTTCACCAACACCCGCCCTTCATTCACCACCGAGGAATGGTTCTATCTCATTGCGGATCAAAAGGTGGCCGACTTTACCCTTGATTACACAAGGCCTATGAAACACGGTTTGCTGGAGACGGGAATAAAATTCAGAAGGAGAACCATTCCAACAGACATGCAATTCAACCCCTCGGCAACTAATTCGGTACTGGATACAGGCGCAGATGGCTTGGCCACCTACAAAGAAACTATCCCGGCGCTCTATGGTAACTATACTTATGAAGTCAAAAAACTCGAAGCAGAAATTGGTGTGAGGTTGGAATATGTTGATTTGAAATATGAGGTCGACCCCAACCACAATACCTACCAAAGCGATGGCTATAACTACCTGCAACCCTTTCCAAATATGCGCTTATCATACAAGGTCAACGACCGAAACCGGCTAACCGCATTTTACAACCGCAGAGTTGACCGTCCTGATGAAGTGGACATTCGGATTTTTCCTAAATATGATGATGCGGAAATCATCAAAGTTGGTAATCCGGAACTACTGCCTCAGTTCACCAACAGTTTTGAACTTGGATATAAAAATGGCTGGAACACAGGCTATCTCTATGGGGCAGCGTATCATCGCATTTCAGACGGAACCATTACTAGAATTTCCACTACAGTTGACACAACAAACCTGATATACAATGTTTCGCAGAATGCCGGAAAAAGCTACAATTCGGGAATTGAAGTAGTGGTCAGCCAGGAGTTTTCAGAAAAGATAACTATGAATTTAAACCTTAACGGTTACTACAATCAAATCGATGCTTTTACAGTAGTCAATCAATACCCGGTAGTAAATACCTTCACCGCAGAAAATCAGGCGGTGTATTCAGGTAACGTCAAGTTAAACACCAATTTCAAGTTGGGCAAAAGCACAGAAGCACAGCTTACAGCAATATATCTCGCACCGGATATTATTCCCCAAGGAACCATTGATTCACGGTTTTCCCTTGACTTGGGGATAAAAACGGCTGTCCAGAATGGTAAAGGGGAACTCTTTTTCAATGCTACTGACCTCCTAAACACCATGGTCATCAGAAAAGAAGTTAACGGAAATAACTTTAGCTACACCAGCTCGGATTATTATGAAACCCAGGTTATCAGGCTAGGTTATAATTACAAGTTCTAAAGTTGAGCGTACTGAAAACTAAATCTCACTATCAGCCTGTATCTGTTTCCTTTAACATTAATTTATATAACCCAATAATAATAATAATAAGCAAAAAGCTCGTATTCAGATCAGAATATCCATCAATTGAACATAAGCATACTATGGCATACCCTGACATTGGATAGCAAAACGGGAACTATTTAAAAAAATACCTCTTTAGAAAATAGGTTGTATCTATTCCACCGCTTTGCAAAATAAAGTTATGAAAAAGGCCAAATACACTCATAAAGTTTGGTTATGGAAATCCTCACCAAATCAAAAAGGATGGTTCGAAACTTGAGTTATTTGGTATCTCAGGTGAACTTTATCGTACCTCTTGTAGGTTAGAATTAGCAATTAACTTATAAAAGTCTGATAAAACATGAATTATAGCCTTCCTTTTATTACTGATCCCCATCTCCTACGGGCCATTGAGAAAGAAGCAAAAACAATGGAGTTTGAAGTAGGTCAGACTATTATTGATAAGGGACAGTATATCAAAATTGTTCCTATCATTCTCCAGGGTTCGGTAAAAGTATTGAGGACTGACGAGGCCGGTCACGAACTTTTTTTGTACTATATTGAAGCTGGTGAGACCTGTGCGGTGTCATTGACCTGTTGCAACACTTCAACTCCCAGCGAAATCAAAGCTGTAGCGGAAGAAAAAACGGTTATATTAGGAGTTCCTGTAAGGAAGCATGAGGAATGGACCAATGATTTCAGGCAATGGAAGGACTTCGTTGCCCTTACTTTCCAAAAACGATTTCAAGAGCTGCTTTTAACGATTGATGCCATTGCATTTCAAAAAATGGATGAACGCCTATTGGGCTATCTGGTTACCAAATCCGGACAGCTAAAATCCCTTGAGCTCGCCATCACGCACCAGGAAATAGCCATTGAACTGGGATCGTCCCGAGAAGTAATTTCCCGCCTGCTAAAGCAGCTGGAGAAGAAAAAACTCGTCGAATTGGGCAGAAATATCATTTATGTACGGGACGGATTGGAGGACTATATGAAATAAAACTGATCTCCCGTCTCTTTTATCTTAAACATCCGGCACAAGCTCCGGGCCTTCGCCAAGCGCTCCGCTTAATTCCATAGTATCATCATTAACTTCCCCTCTGGCCATATTCGCGGCTACATTATCAAACATTTTTATAGCAATCTAAGCAGAAGAATTCGCCAGTGCTTAATCAGTTTCAGCTCAACAAAGCCATAAGCCGAAAAGCCTGCCACGTCCTATAAAAAAGCCACAAAGGGAATTCTTAACGCCTGTTATAACAACGTGAGGATTCTCTTATGTAACAAACGTCACTAAAAATAGCTTAACGCTATGGTAGCTTTGCCTCATAATCTTGAATTATGGAAGTAATAACAATAATAGGATTTTTGTCAGCAATCATCATTGGAATAAGTCTCGGGCTGATTGGTGGTGGGGGTTCCATTCTTACAGTTCCGGCGCTGGTATATTTGCTGCATGTAAGTCCGGTGCTGGCCACAGCCTATTCCCTATTTGTGGTAGGAGCTACTTCGCTTGCCGGCTCAGTCTCCTTTATGCGCAAGGGATTGGTGGATTATAAAACAGCCTTCGTTTTTGCCACTCCTTCTTTCATTGCGGTTTTCTTGACCAGAAAATTTCTTATACCGGCCATCCCTGAAATGCTTTTCAACATAGGCGATCTCACTATTAGTAAGAATGTTGGAATAATGGTTTTCTTTGCGCTGATCATGGTGGTAGCTGCTATTTCAATGATCAAAAAAAATGGTTTTGATACCAACAATAAAGAGGAAAAAGTTAAATTCAATTATCCAATGATCGCACTGGAGGGAGCAGTGGTAGGCACCCTCACAGGAATTGTTGGTGCCGGTGGTGGCTTTTTGATCATTCCGGCTTTGGTGCTTTTTGCGAAATTACCCATGAAACTGGCAGTGGGAACTTCGCTGTTGATTATTGCTGCGAAATCGCTGATAGGCTTTTTGGGTGATATTGGTAACCAACCCATAGATTGGTCATTCATGCTCTTGTTCACTTCGCTTTCCCTGGGGGGTATTTTTGTAGGAAGCTGGCTTTCTACAAAAATAGACGGGAAACATCTTGAAAAGGGATTCGGCTGGTTTGTGCTGGTAATGGGAATCTATATCTTATTCACTGAGCTTATATTGCAATAGACATGTGACAAGAGTTACAGACATTCGAAAAAACATTCTCTATTTTTGTATTATTAGATATTGAAACAACAATTACTGAATTAAAAAATCAAATTTACTCATGAAAATAAAACAATTTGAAGATAAGGGCCTGGCGCATTTTTCCTATGCCATATTGACTGAAGAAAAGCATGAAATCATCCTGGTGGATCCTGCGCGGAATCCGCAGCCTTATTATGATTATGCAGAAGCCCATCAGGCAAAAATTGTCGGGGTGATCGAAACACATCCACATGCTGATTTTGTGAGCTCTCATTTGGAAATTCATAAAACCACCGGAGCAAATGTTTATATCAGCGAAATGGTGGGAGCAGATTATCCTCACATTCCGTTTGATGAAGGGGATATCATTGAGCTGGGTGAGTTAAAACTGAAAGCTTTACATACCCCTGGTCATTCTCCTGACGGCATTAGTATAGTTTTGGAAGAAAAAGGAAAAGATAAAGCTATTTTTACTGGAGACACCTTGTTCATCGGCGATGTAGGCAGACCTGACCTGCGAGAGAACTCTGGAAAAATGATGGCTAAAAGGGAGGAGCTTGCCAAACAAATGTTCCACAGTACCAGAGAGAAGTTGATGAAGCTCGACGATGATGTGATTGTTTATCCTGCGCATGGCTCCGGTTCTCTTTGCGGAAAATCGATGAGTGATGCTAAAACCAGCTCTATAGGCGCAGAAAAGGTGGGCAATTATGCGTTACAACCCATGTCAGAAGAGGAGTTTGTAACACTTTTGCTTCAAGATCAACCCTTTATTCCGAAGTACTTTCCCTATGATGTAGGGCTAAATAAAAAAGGAGCTCCTGATTACACAGCCTCCCTCGGAGCAGTAAAGATGCTGGAAAAAAATTTTAAACCTGAGCCAACCCAAATTATTGTAGACGGAAGGCCTCAAAAAGCTTTTAAAGAAAGCCATATTAAAGGTGCATTTAATATCCAGAACGGGGAGAAATTTGAAACCTGGCTGGGAAGTATAGTGGGGCCAGATGAGCAAATTTATTTAGTGGCGGCTTCGGAAGGAGATTTGAATGAACTGATAAAAAAAGCTGCAAAAATCGGCTACGAACTGAATATTGCAGGTGCTTTTGTATATGGCAAAACAGAAGACACCAGAAGTGCAGACTTTGACAAAACCACTTTCGAGACCGATCAGGATAAATATACCATAGTCGATATCCGGAATGCCAGTGAAACAAAAGCAGGCAGTTTCTTTGACGGTGCCATCACTATTCCCCTACCGGAATTAAGAGGAAGAGCAAACGAGATCCCCACCGATAAACCCGTCGTAGTGCATTGCGCCGGAGGCTATCGTTCTGCCGCAGGAAGCAGTATTCTGGAAGCCAATCTTCCGGTGCAGGTGCTGGATATGAGTGAGGCAGTGACTGAACTGAAAAATCAGTAAGTCAGTCGCGTCAGATTAATGCTATACCACTGCAAACTGCTTGAAGAGGCCAGTTGTTGCGGTATGGCATTTAACAAACAAAGAATATCTCAACTACTCGCTGTTAAACTAAACAATGATTTATTTTCTCCCTGAAAATCTTACATCTTTCAGAAATAATTGCCTGGTAATGGAATTTTATCTACAGCTTTGCGTTACCTCTACATAACAAGAAAAAAAGAATAAAATAAATAGTGCATAGATTATTAATCCTTTTTATATCCTTACTGATGCTTTTTTCATCGACTTGTACGATGAAGGCTATGCTATGGGAGCAACTGGGGATTGAAGTTCCCGCACCTACCAAACCTTATTCTTCAAAAGGAATTTCTTTCCAAAGTCATGCTGCTGCTTCCGTTGCGGAATTATGTTCCTCGAATATGAGTAGCTTCTTTGATGAAGCAGAAATACTTCCAGGCAGTTCGTTGAAAGCACCTTTAGTACTGCTCTCGGTACTTTTTATACTCTCTTTAACTCTGCCCGAATTATTACAAACAAAGAGCAATTCAAATTTTTCTTTTCATTCTTCCGAATCCGGAACGGTTCCGATCTACCTCAGACTGGGACAACTTATTTATTACTCCTAAATTATTTTGAGGCTTATTCATCAATAGGGAAGCACAAGCTTCTCCATTGAAGTGGACTTCTGTGCCTCAACACCTCTCTTCTGCTATCACCCTCCGGTGATCCACATTTTCATATTTCTCAATTAAATGTTCAATGGGAAATAACCATAAGCCTAAGCCACATCGACTTGATGGCAGCTTGACACCTGGTTATTCCATGTGATCATTTATAAATATCAAAGCACATGAAATTCAGCTATCTTCTGACCTGCATGGTTTTTTTGCTCGTCAGTCTCAAGGGATTCGGACAGGATACCACTGGCCTTTCACTGCCCCGGCTTTGGGAGCAGGCCTTTGCAAATTATCCCAGTTTAGAAGCTTACCGTTCGCAACAACGTCAGGCGAACATCAATCAAAAGCTTGCCAGAAACCAATATTTGCCCAACGTATTGCTGCAAGCGCAAAACACGCTGGGAACACAACATGGCATCAATGGCGCCTTTTTCCCTTTACCTGGCTTGTTCAATGTAAATGGTGCGGGTATCAATAGCGGTGCTGATTATGCCGCGAACATGTTTGGGTCTGTGGTGATGGACTGGCAATTCATGCAGTTTGGCAGGCAAAAAAAATCAATGGAAGCCGCTGCGGTTTTATCCAACCAGGCTGCACATCGCCTGAATGCAGAGCAGGTCGCGGTGCAGGCGGCATTGAGCAGAGACTATTTTCAACTGCTTTACTATCAACGCATGCAACATTGGGCACAGGCAAATACTCAGCGTCTCCAAACCATTTTCCAGGCCTCGGCAGCCAACGCAAGAGCAGGTTTGTCGCCGGGAGCAGATTCGCTGCTTATAAAAGCAACGCTTGACCAAACCGGGGCCGACCTCCATAAATGGCAGGGCTTTGAGGAAGAGGCAAAAATTGCTTTGGCCCAGTGGGTAAATATACCTGCAAGCCATCTGACTGTTCAAAATGAGTTGTTTCTAAATGAAGGTGAACCACATTTGATTCGGGAAACAGAGCAAGATTTGGCGACACACCCGCAGTTAGCTTTTAAAAAGGAGCAAATCGCCTATGCCGAAAAACAAAAGGAACTGGCCTTTTTGGGCGCCCTCCCTTCCCTATCCATATTGGGTGGGGTGCAACTTCGGGGGCATTCCATGAATAGAGAAAATTCCGTTTATGAAAACTGGGGCCAAAGCTATAACAATACGGCGGATAATTACCTGGTTGGCCTTGGCCTTACCTGGAACTTAGGCCAGGCTTTCGACTCCAGACTGGAAAAAAGCTTGTACCTGGAGGAGGCTCAGCAACGCCAGGCAGAAACAGAAGCACTTGCTTTGAACCTGCGCAGTCAAAAAGAGATGGCCCAACAGCAGATGGCCCAAAGCCGCCAGCAAATAGATAATACCGAACAGGCTTATGAAGCCGCCAGTCAGGCATATGGATTATTTGAGGCACGGTATAACAGCGGTCTGATCTCGATTACAGAACTGTTGCAAATCCAGGATATACTACAAAATACGGAAAGGACCCGGATTGAAGCCTACTATCAGTATTGGCTGCAACAGACTAACATGGCTGAATCAACAGCCGATTTTTCCTATCTGCAAAATGTATTTGAATAAAAAATATTATGAACATCATTCGATTAGCCCTGCGAAAACCAATAGCAATTATTGTGGCAGTAATAGCCATAGCTTATTTCGCAGTCATTTCTATCAATAACATCAAGGTCGATATTTTTCCAGAAGTGGAGTCGCCCTCAATTTATATTGCCATGCCTTACGGGGGTCTGTCTCCTGAATATATGGACGGCTTTATGGCCAGCAATTTTCAGAAAGTACTGATTTTTGTGAGCGGGGTAAAAGACATGGAATTTAAAAGTGTACAGGGGCTCACCCTCATGCAACTGTCTTTCTATCCGGGCACCGATATGGCGCAGGCTTCCGCAGAAGTAGCCATGATGGTTTCGCGTGCCATGGCATTCCTGCCTCCTGGTGCTGTTACACCACAGGTAGTACGCTTCGATGCCAGTGCATTGCCTGTCGGCCAACTGGTATTTGAAAGCTCCACCCGCTCTATTGGTGAGCTGCAAAACCTCGCGGTGACCAGAATCCGGCCGATGTTCGTCAATATTCCGGGCATCACGGCACCGGCGCCTTTTGGAGGAAACGTTCGAACCATTGTTACCAATGTAAATCCTGAGCTCATGCAGTCCTACGGGCTTTCAGCAGAAGAGGTCACCATAGCAATTGCCAGAAATAACCTCCCCTCGCCTGCCGGAAACGTGCAAATTGGTGATCAGAATTTCATGAGCCCTGTCAATTCTTTGGTAAAAGGCCCGGAAGAGTTGCTAAACACGCCAATCCGGGAAGGGAGCGGGCATACGGTTTTTATCAGGGACATCGCTACGGTAACAGACGGAACAGACAAAACCACTGCCTATGCCCTGGTAAATGGCAAAAGAACTGTCTATCTCCCCATTATTAAAAAGTCTGATGCTTCCACGCTGGATGCCGTTGATAATTTAAAAAATGCGTTGCCGATGCTGGAAGCGGCTTTACCGGAAGACGTATCCATTGATTATGTTTTTGACCAGTCGGGATATATTTCACAATCATTGTCCAATTTGATTCACGAAGGAATATTAGGCGCTATTCTTACAG
Source organism: uncultured Flammeovirgaceae bacterium (assembly GCA_946886805.1). Next base: position 9,307 of record CAMPJM010000102.1, read on the forward strand.
GTTTAATGGTACTGTTGTTTCTTGGCGACAAACGCGGTGCTTTGATCGTGGTGCTGACAATTCCAATTGCCATCTTATCTGCCGTTACCCTGCTTTATTTGTTTGGACAAACCATAAATGTAATGACCCTGAGTGGCCTTGCATTGGCCATTGGGGTACTGGTGGATGAAGCGACGGTGACCATTGAAAACATACACCAGCACTTTGAGGCCAGAAAACCCAAAGCAAGAGCCATTCTGGATGCGCTTCTTGAAATTTCACTGCCTAAATTGCTGATCCTGCTTTCTATTCTGGCGGTTTTAACACCTTCCCTCATGATGAGCGGCATCCCTAAAGATATGTTTATGCCGTTGTCCATGGCCGTAGGTTTTGCCATGATTGCCTCATTTTTGGCCTCTCAAACCTTTATTCCGGTAATGGCCAACTGGATTATGAAAAATAAACACATGGGAAAGGAAGTCAAAGGAAAACCAGTATATACCCGCTTTGATAAGTTCAGGATACGCTATCTGATGGTGGTGAGAAAATGGCAAAGGAAAATGTCTCTGATAACAATAGGCTATACTGTAGTCGTGATCGCTTTAATAGGCGTAGGCTTTTCGGTGATTGGCACGGACATTATGCCACCCAGCGGCACCAGAGATCTTCAGTTGAGAATTGCCTCACCTCAGGGAACAAGGCTTGAAAAATCAGAGGAAAACATGCTGGCCGTAGAAAAGTTGATCCGGGAGGAAGTGGGCCCGGGTGGAGTAAAGATTTCCTCCGCTTTTGTGGGGATGCATTCTCCCAATACCCCTATTAATCCAATTTTTCTTTTTACTTCAGGCTCGCATGAGGCCGTACTTCAGGTTTCTATCGACGGCGAAGTCTATGACGGTTCTATCGACGGTTTAAAGGAAACCATCCGGCAAAAAGTAGCAGCACAACTCCCCGACCTCGCCATTACTTTTGAACCCATGGAGATGGTTGAAAAAATCTTGAGCCAGGGTGCAACAACACCTGTTTCGGTAAAAATATTAGGAAAAAACCTGCAGGAGGCCAACCAACATGCTAAAAAAATACAGAAGGAATTACAAAAAGTAGCTTCCTTCAGAGATGTGCATATTGCAGAACCCATTGACTACCCCAGTATACAGATAGAGGTGGATCGGGAGTTGGCGGCGCA
>CAMPJM010000103.1 GCA_946886805.1 uncultured Flammeovirgaceae bacterium
ATAGATATTTTGTTAGTGATAGCAGGATGCGTTGGATTATATTTTGGATCTGATTGGTTTGTAAAAGGGGCTATTGAGCTTGCCGCTTTTCTAGGAGTGAGTGAAAGAGTAATAGGATTGACCGTTGTTGCGGTAGGGACAAGCTTGCCGGAAATGGTTACTTCGATAATGGCCTCAATAAGAAAGCAAATAGATGTTGCTTTGGGAAATCTTATAGGATCAAATATTTTCAATATTCTTTCTATTCTGGGTATCACAAGTATTATTCAGGATATTGAAGTAAGCGAAATGATTCTCAGTACAGATATGATTTGGATGATGGCAGTTACATTTGTAATACTTCCAATGATGGTTTCGAAGAAAAATATTCAACGATTTGAAGGTGTAGTCCTGTTCCTGGTTTATTGTGTTTATACATATTCTGTGTTGATATAAAATGGGTGAAGTAATTGCTAAGTATTTTTCTGTTTATTTCTTAAGCATGTTGAAATTTATTGCAGGACCGCTGACAGGTTTCGCTACGGGTATCAGTTTTTTTGAAACCTGTATTTTTACAGTTTTGGGAATGATGACCAGCGTGTTCCTATTTTCTTTCTTTGGGAAGCTTTTGCGCGAGAAAATCCTGAAAAGGTTTTTTATCAATAAAAAGAAATTTACCAGGAAAAACAGGCAATTCGTGTCTATTTGGAAAAGTTACGGCATGTTTGGGATTTCCTTTCTTACCCCTGTTCTCTTTAGTCCTATCGGGGGAACAGTGCTTATTACCTCTTTGGGAGGAATGACTCATAAAAGGAAATTGTTTGGCTACATGTTTTTTAGTGCCTGTTTCTGGTCTATAATTTATACCATAATTATTCACCAGTTCAATTATATTCTCTAAGTTTATTGTCGAAAATCTTTTTCAGACTCATCAGGAAGGATTTCAATATCATGAATAAGTACTTTTTTTGCTATGTTTTGTCCGGTGATAGTGGCTGCCAAACCACCTAAAGCAGTTTCTTTGTAGCGACTTTCCATGCTATTTCCAATTTCTCCCAAAGCTTCAATGCATTCATCGACGGGAATCACCGCGCTTACATTGGAAATTGCTATTTGTGCTGAGGAATTGGCAATGGCTGCTGCGCTGGCGTTTCGTACCACACAAGGCACTTCCACCAGACCGGCTACTGGGTCACAAACCAGGCCCAACATACATTGAACAGTTATTGCCACAGCATTGAATACCTGATCGATATCTCCTCCAAGGCAATAGACAATAGCACCCGAAGCCATAGCGGCTGCACTTCCTGTTTCGGCCTGGCATCCACCAACGGCGCCCGCCAACGAAGCTTTCTGTTCTATTATTAAAGCTATGCCTGCGCCAACCAAAAGACCCTCCAGAATTTTATGGTCATCCAGACCATGAATTTCCTGTAGCGTAAACATGGTGCCAGGTAATATGCCAGATGCACCGGCGGTAGGGGCAGCGACTATCCGCCCCATGCAGGAATTTACCTCTTTTGCTGCCAATGCCCTTGAGATTAGTTTTTGAAATTCGGGAGAGAGTACTGTAACGGGATTATTATAGACTTTTTTTGCGCCATTGTTGATCATTCCAGAGCGGGAAGTCATATCTTCTTCGAGCCCTGTCTTAACTGCATCTTTCATGACAGTGTAAGCCTTCAATAGACCTTCCCAAATCGCTTCTTCAGTTTTTCCCTTTTGCGAAATCTCATACTCAAGGACGGGTTCAAAGAGTTTTTTGCCGTGGGTTTCACAGTATATTTTCCAGCCTTTAAAATCATCGAATAGGAACTGCATATAGGAATTGTTTTGAATGTGCTTTTTTATTTGAATATACGAGAATGAATTTGAATAGTGTCAGAGAACAACATTATGATCACATAATCGCACAAAATACCTAAAAATAGGTATTGAATAAGCTGTTATTGATCTGCTAAATTTATAACATAACTAAAGTGAATGTTATAAATTTCAAGAATTCTTTCCCTTAGCTATAAGTAGGAGGGTTTAGACTCCAAAGGCTTTACAAATAAAATTGCGGTAATATAAATACGAACCTTGCAAATTCGGAATTAAGTTCCGAATTTGCAAGGATGAAAAGAAGACGTATTTATTCTCAGCTTAAAAAACTTATTAGTCAATTCCCTGCTGTAGCACTTATCGGCCCCAGGCAGGTAGGGAAAACTACTTTAGCTTTGGAAGTTTCAGATCAATTGGAATCTATTTATCTTGATCTTGAATCCAATCGAGATCAAGCTAAACTCCAAGATCCGGAACTATATCTTTCTCAGCACAGCGATAAACTTGTTATTTTAGATGAAGTACACAGGCTTCCAAATCTATTTCAAAACTTGCGTGGACTGATTGATGAAAATCGGCGCAGAGGTAAACGAAGTGGTTCTTTTTTATTACTTGGATCAGCGTCGATTGATCTTTTAAGACAGTCTGGAGAATCGCTTGCTGGTCGAATATCCTACCTGGAGTTAAATCCTTTTGACGCATTGGAAGTTGATAGGGAAAATTCGGATACCTTATGGATTCGTGGAGGATTCCCTGATAGTTTTCTTGCTGCCAATGAAACGGTAAGCTTTACATGGCGTCAAAACTTTATACGTACCTATTTGGAACGGGATATCCCTCAATTTGGGCCTCGTATACCAGCAGAAACATTACGACGCTTTTGGACAATGCTGGCCCATGAGCAAGCTGGATTGCTCAATTCGTCCAAGTTGGCGCGTAACTTAGGCGTTGATGGAAAAACGATCAATAATTATCTAGACCTACTAGTAGACCTGCTTTTGGTAAGAAGGCTTCAACCATGGCATAAAAACGCAGGAAAACGCCTTGTTAAATCTCCAAAAGTGTATGTGCGAGATACAGGAATTATTCATGCCTTACTCGGATTGAAAAATACAGAGGATGTCCTTGCACACCCTATAGTTGGTGCAAGTTGGGAGGGCTTTGTTATTGAAAATTTATTATCTGTAATAATCGATAGAACCGAGGCCAGTTTTTATAGGGCAACAGGAGGAGCAGAGGCTGATTTAATTTTAACTTTTTCCAGCAACAATATTTGGGCAATTGAGGTAAAACGAAGTCTTAGTCCTACTGTAGAAAAAGGTTTTTACTATGCCTGTGAAGATGTAAAAGCAACAAAGCGGTTCATTGTTTACCCTGGGTTGGAGAGGTTTCCCATTGGTCAAGGTATAGAAGTAATTAGTTTAGTTGATCTTATGAATCAAATTCAAAAAGAGCATAGTTGAAAGCAAAATTTTAGCTACCTTTAAGAAATAGAGCCAAAATTTTATCATTGATCCTATCATGAAAAAAGTGTCTAGAATAGTTAAAAAAGGAAAAGACGATTCCAATATTAAACATTGGCTATCACTTAATCTTGCCCAAAGAATGCAAGAACTTGAAAAAACATTAGAGAAGAAATAAATAGCGAAAAATATCATGCTCAACAAGGATTTCAAATAGTTTATGCAATTATTAAACGGACATAAAGTTCAATACTTGGTCGTAAGGGGAGATGCAGTAAATCTTCACTGGTATTCCCCATATACTAAGGATAATCTTGAAGGATTTATTCTGCTGTAATGCCTGCCGCTAATAATTCAAAAAGCCGATAAACCACAACCCGCATATTCACAAAATCCCTTTTAGGCCTTTGAAAATGCTCTCTCCCGAGAAATATTTTGCTTGATCCGTAACCAACCCTTAGTTCCACTAAGATCATCTAAATTGTCGAGGAAAATTTAATCGTTTAACCAGGAGGAGCGATTTTTTTAAATCTTTGCTTACTCTCAAACTACATTATTAAGATCATCTTAATATCTCCTATCAAGCAAACCAAACCCCTAAAACTTCATCCTCTGGATTCTCACTGCATTTAAAATAGCCAGCAAAGCAACCCCTACATCGGCAAAAACAGCTTCCCAAAGTGAGGCCACTCCAAAAGCGCCGAGTGTAAGTACAATTGCTTTTACGCCAAAAGCCAATCCTATATTTTGCCACACCACCCGGTTTGTCTTTTTTCCTATGTTAATGGCTGTTGCAATTTTAGAGGGTTGGTCAGTTTGAATTACCACATCTGCTGTTTCAATGGCAGCGTCAGATCCTAAACCACCCATTGCTAATCCTACATCAGCAAGTGTTATAACAGGCGCATCGTTAATGCCATCACCTACAAAAGCTACTGTTTTTCCCTGTTTTTTTAGTTCTTCTACTTTTTTGACCTTATCCTGAGGCAAAAGCTCCCCATAAGATTTGTCAATGGATAACTTACTGGCCACATCATTTACCACTGAATCTTTATCCCCTGAAAGCATAATTATTTCTTTCACTCCTAAGGCATATAAAGTCTGAATAGCCTGCGAAGCATCTTCTTTTATCTCGTCTGCTATTGTGATAAATCCGGCATAACTTCCATTTATAGCTACTATTACTACTGTCTCCGCATTATTTTCAAGCTTCCTATCATAGCTAATGTGGGATTTTTCCAGAAGTTTGGCATTTCCGGCTAAGACTTCCATACCTTCTACTATCCCTTTTAATCCATGCCCTGAAATCTCTTCAACATCTGAAACCTTCATCTTCTTATAATCCTCCCCAGCATGTTCTACCACAGCTTTGGCAATAGGGTGATTCGATTGGCTTTCCAATGCAGCTGTTAATGCTAAAAATTTATCTTTTTCTATTCCCGCTTCTTTTACCACTTCCACCTGTTGCACTTTAAAAACACCTTTTGTAAGAGTACCTGTTTTGTCCATCACTACTGTATCTACTTTGGTCATCAAATCGAGAAAATTGGAGCCTTTAAAAAGGATGCCGTTTTTGGAAGCAGCTCCAATGCCCCCAAAATAACCGAGCGGAATAGAGATGACCAGGGCGCAGGGGCAAGAAATTACCAAGAAGACCAATGCTCTATAAAGCCAGTCATTGAAAACATAGTCCTGCACAAGAAAATATGGAATTAGAGCCAGGGCTATGGCAAGAAATACCACAATAGGCGTGTATACCTTGGCAAAACGGGTGATAAATTTTTGGGTTTTAGCCTTCCTTCCCCCCGCCTGTTCTACCATTAGCAATATTTTGGATAAGGCACTGTCTTCAAAAATGGAAGTAACCTTCAATTCTATTACTTTGTCCAGATTGACCATTCCTGCTAATACTCTTTCACCCTGGCGTTTTGTATCAGGTTTTGATTCGCCGGTTAATGCGGAAGTATTAAAAGTGGAGCTATGGCTTATTAAATCCCCGTCCAGTGCTACTTTTTCGCCTGCTTTTAATTGTATGGTTTCTCCTATAGCAACCGTGTCCGGATTTACTTGTAAGTATTGTCCGTCACGAAGTACGTTCACAATATCGGGTCTATTATCGATAAGCGCTTTTATTGATTTTCGGGATTTTTTTACGGCCGATTCCTGAAAGTGCTCGCCAATTACGTAGAATAACATAACCGCCACTCCTTCAGCATACTCCCCTATATAAAACGCGCCCAAGGTTGCAATGCCCATTAGGAAGAATTCATTGAAAACATCCCCTTTTGCTATATTTTTTGCAGCATGTAATAGTACTTTAGCCCCTACAGGAAGATATGCCAAAGCAAACCAGATAAATTTTATATAGCCAGTAAACCATGCAACATCGAAATAATCTAATGCAATCCCGCTGAGAAGCAGGGCCAAACTGGTGATTGTGGGCAAATAAGAAGCTCCATGGTCATGATCATGCTCATCAGTATCATTAGGTTTGCCGGAATGATCTGTAGAGCAACAACTTCCGCCATCCACTTCCAGATTTGGGCCTGGTTGCGCTGCTGTTCGCGGTGATGTTATTTTAGCAGTTTTTTTTACCTCTTCGATTTTACTATTCTTATTCATAATCATTAATGTCTACGGTGAAACAGGTATTGATTTTTAATGGGTAAAGAATGATATAATACCTGTGAGAATTAGTACGGCACCTGAAATAAGACCTGCATTGTGCTCCAGTTTGTGCCAATTGAATTTGTGCAGACCCTTTTGCGCCATAGCTACCCAAAAGGTGATGCCAGCGACAGATACTATTGTGTACAACAGCCCTATAGTTAGAATTATTGGCCAACCATAGGTTCCGGCCATTATAAATAAAGCTTCAATTTCGAGACAGGGCGAAAGGAACATCATAAAAAGGAGAAGTGCGATGACTTGTCCCGAGCCAGCTTTTTCCAATTTTTGCTTTTCAGCGATATTAAAATGATGGTGTCGGTGGTGTTGGATAATGAAGTATATACCCAATGATACCAGCAAGGCCGGTATTATCCAACGGGTATAGCTATTGAGATTTTCTGCCAACGAAAGACTAAACAATCCTAAAAATACTCCCAATAGGAAGGTGCTTAACGAATGTGCCAAAGCTGCCCATAAGGCAATGCGAATAGTCTTGCCCGAAGACCACAGGTATTTCTCTTTAAGCGCCAGTACCGGAAGCCAATGGCTTGGGATGAGCCCATGGAGGAGACTTAACATAATAGTTCCGACAAATAAGGTGGTCATAAGTGAATTTAGTACAGTTAAGTATTTATATCACAAATTTACCACTAATACCAATGCACAGGAATTGCATTAACTACATTTATTGCAAATGCCTTTTACTACCAGGTTGGCTTCTTCGGAACGAAATTTTTCGGGCAAGCTGATTTCAGGAATCTTATATTTGGGCAGGCAAAAAGTTTCGGAACATACTCTACAGTGAAAATGGACATGAAGGTCTCTGGCGATATCACATTCACAATCTTCTTCACACAACGCATATTTCGGTGCACCGGTACCATCATCTATGCTATGAACAAGCCCCTTTTCCTGGAAAGTCTTTAAAGTGCGGTAAAGTGTAACCCTATCAGATTTTTCAAAAGACTTCTCGACCTCAGTAAGGCTTATAGCAGCATCCTGACTTGCTAAAACTTCCATTACCAAAAGCCTCATGGCTGTTGGGCGAATATTTTTCTCGTTAAGTCTTGTTTCAAATTCTTTGACCATAGTTCAGTGGCTTTTTAAGTCAATGCTGATGTGTTCTGTATACAAGTTATTGAAAAATATTTTTAATCCGTCGATTCATTTGTAGGGCTACCCTCAACGCTGCCTCTTGCTCCCTTTTTTTATTCTTCACCCTACCGCATAAAAAAAGCCTCTTATTTCTAAGAAGCTTTTTTATAATGCCTATAAATAAATTTTATTTCTTTTTGTATCGCTGATTAAATTTCTCAACTCTACCGGCTGTATCCACAAAAATGTTTTTACCGGTATAAAATGGGTGAGAAGCTGAACTTACTTCAACTTTTATAAGAGGGTAGCTTTTACCATCTATATCAATAGAATCTTCAGAATTCATAGTCGATTTAGTGATAAATTTGTAATCACTGGAAGTATCCTGAAATACAACTTCTCTATATTCTGGGTGAATTCCTTTTTTCATAACATTTATATATTTACTAATTTTTTATATTCTCGGCTAAAGAGGGACAAAATTAAGCAAATTTTTCATTATCACAAAGTACAAATGCAAAACTTTAAAACAATAAATAAAAACGCTGCTTAACAATTTTTAATTCTTTAATAACTTGATATTCTTTCTTATCCCTGAATCCGTTTCCACCATAATAATATAAAAACCCGCCGGCAAGCCATGTGTTACAATTTTAATAGTATCTGTATCAGAAAATGAGCCATTATAGACAAGCTTGCCCAATAAACTCCACATAAAAACAGAAGCAATACCGGATTTATTCTCCGTTTCTATATTTAATTCACCTGAAAACGGGTTTGGATAAATTTTGAAAAGTTCCCTTTCCTGGTCTAAAGTATGAATCCTTACTTTTAAAGGATTTTCTTGATTCATTGCATGCAATTCGGGAATATTTATATTCGGATCAGGAGCCGAAAAATAATTTGTCCTTGTTAACTTAAACTCTGCTGGCCGGCCGTCAAGTCGAATGTCTGTATTGGGAATTGGTGTTTTTATCCAAATTCCGCTCGCTCCAATGGCAAAATCGTCGCCTGTACACTGAGGATCTTCGGGAAATCTATCATCAAGGTAATAGTTTGATTCCAAAAGAGAAGTGGCGGAAGTATTAAATTGATGCTCTATGTACATGGTACCCTGCTCACCGGAAACTAATTCCCAGTCAATTTTCCCTTCTTTCAAATTATCCGGAGTTCCATCAATAATTACCGCACTTGGATTATTGCTGTTGGTGTATTCCATTCCTTCTGCCAAAGTGCTGTAATCGTAAAAATCCATGATACTCTGTATCGGATGCACCCGCAACCAGGTATTTATCACCTCCTTTTGTTGGTAAAATATATGTTCCCTCTGAGTGAGCGGACCGCTATTTGCGCCCATATAAGATCTAATTGCCCGAATAGGGCCAGACTTATTCACAATAAATGCTCCTTCGCCAATAGAAAATGTGCCCTCATGCCTTTCACAGACATCAGGTGCAAAGAGAACCTTGTGCCTATCTAAAATATTTACGCCGCTGGACAAACCAGCCAAAATTCTTATTTCATCCTTGATCCATCGTTCCGAAAATCCCATTTTATAAAAAGGAGTAGAAACAGTGCTTTGCTCAGGATTTGGTCCCCGTTCATTGGCATAGGTATTTTTATAGCCGCCAGATTTCAGGATAAATTCATAATTAACATAAGACTGGGTTGGTTTTGCTGGCGGTTTTTGCTCTTTTCTTTTTAAAAACAAGTAAACAAAGGCTTGACTGTCGTCGATAGGATCAACTATAGAAATTTCCATCCCCGATTCTTTAATAACCCCTTCCGGGGAACTATTTTCAGGTTCTGGGTAAGCAGCATCTTGAACCATAAAAACCAGCTCATCATTTTGATCAAAAGAAGGGTCGCTATCCGTTCCTGTAAATGTATTTTCATCAGTGTAGGTTAGCAACTTAAGGTTATCCAGGCTCGAGCACCATTCATCATTGATGCATTCCCTCGGATTGATCTTTCCATATATTTTATTTGCTGAGACCGAGTCCTTTTCATCAATTTGAAAAGGTATAATCTTCCAACCTTGCTCATCATTATATTGATAAGCAACAATATGGTTTATCTCTTTCCCAACAAATTGCGATAATTGCGACCCGCTCAATACTATGGCGTCGGAAGCACGCCGGGGAAATAAATTCTGACCCTCCCCAATCTTGGGAAATAAAAAAAACAGAAATACAACTGTGTAAAAAACTCTAAAAATCATAACCTATAATAGCTCCTTTTCAATCGGAACAAAAAATCATTCCTTCAAATATAACAACAATTCTTATTAAAAATTTACCTTTAAAAACTGCTATGGGCTTAAAGGCACAGATTCCGGAATAAACATTTTACCATTTGAAAAAAATCCAATTAATTCTATTAATATGCACTTTTAATTATATTTGCTATCATCTCCTACCCTGTACTTTACGTGATCGGTAAAACAATGATTAACAAAAAAAGAATAAAAAATATAATTTTGAAGCTCAGGGACAGGGACCTTTCAGAATTATTAAAAGGAAGTTCAACAATTATTCTTTTCCGCCTTTTCGGTTTTGCAATCAGCTACTTGCTGGTTTTCATGATAACGAAAAATCTTGGTGCGGAAGCGATGGGTACCTACTCCATTGTAACAACGGTGCTGCTGATAGGCAGTATCATTGGGAATTACGGTTTTGACACCACACTGATCAGGTTTATTGCAGAATACATTGGGAAAGGGCATTGGAAAGCTGCAAAGGAAATATATTTTAGGGTGTTAAAACTACTGGTGCCCCTGAATATAGCCATAAGTGTAATTTTATTTATAGGAGCTCCTTTTATAGCCGAACATATTTTTAATAACATAGGCATTTCGCTCCATATCCGAATTATATCTTTGGTATTTATTCCTTTTGTTTTACATAAAATCAACATTCAGGCTTTAAGAGCTTTCAAGAAGGTAATAAATTTTGCTTTCTATCAAAACGTGTCTCTATTTCTTTTTGCGGCCATTTTTTTAGGTGTTGTTATCATTTTTTTTAAAGCCGATGACACCACACCCATTTGGGCATATGCTGTGGGAGCAATATTAACGGCAGCTTTAAGTCAATTTAGCATACACAAAATTTTAAAAAGCAGACCCAAAAATGAGAATGCTGAAGCACAAGCAAAGCTGGTTCCAAATTCGCAGCTTTGGAGTATTTCCGGGGCACTTATGCTGGGAACCTCCATGGTACAAATCACGAACTGGTCCGATACTTTTATATTAGGTATTATGGATTCCGCCGAAAATGTAGGGATCTATAATGTTGCTTTGAGAATTGCCAATTTGACCAGCTTATCATTATTGGCTTTTACTTCCATGTCTGCTCCAAAATTTGCCGAACTTTATAGCAACAATGATTTAAAAGGCTTAAG
>CAMPJM010000104.1 GCA_946886805.1 uncultured Flammeovirgaceae bacterium
ATTTATAAGTTATTTATTTAACCCTTAATTATCTATGCATTCTTTTATTGAAGAATATCCTAATTATTCAAGTTTCAAACCGTTTGCTTCATTTTTATTAGACAATTGTTTGGACGAATGCATAAAAGAATATTATTCCCTTCTAAAAAAATACAACGCTCCCGTTTTAAATCATGCGGAAAATTTACCCGAAGACGAAAAAAAAATTTCAGCCGGAGATTCGTTGATAAGGTTTTTAGAAGATATTGTGAACGGCCAAGCTATCGAATCAACAGAAAAAACGGTAGAGAAATGGAAAAGCGACAAGCTGGAGATAGTAAACAAGAACAGCATTTCAGCTTCAGATATCCTGATAATTTTTAGCGTTAAAAAACAGGTATTTCTAAATCATTTAGAACGTTACACCCAAAGCTGTTCTAAACTGATCGAAGTGATAAAGGAAATTGAGGTTTTCTTTCTTCAATTGGAACAGCGCATTTTAAATACCTATGTAGAGATTCAAAAGGAAATAATTCTAGAACAGAAAGAATTTTCAGAATCAATTTTCAACAATACTATTGATGGGATCTTCGCCTGGGATCATAGCTATATTATAACTGCCTGGAATGCGGTGCTTGAAAAACAATTTAATATTTTGAGCAAAGACATAATCGGAAAAAGCTACTTCGACGTTTTTCCTGCCTATATAGGCTCAAAAGAAGCCAAGGCAATGAAATCCGTTCTTCTCGGACAAAGGAAACACTTTCCGGAGAATCCATATTTGTATAAGGAAGGCTTTTATGAAATGCACTTAATTCCTTTGAAAGATGTCAATGGTAAAATTTCTGGAGGGTTAACGATAGTTCATGACATAACAGAACGGAAACAGTCCGAACTCTCGATTTTAAACCATAAGAAAGAACTTCAGGCTGCAAATGGAGAGCTCCAGGAACAACAAGACGAATTGAGGAAAACCCATCAGGAAATAATTGAGAGAAAGAAAAACCTGGAGGAAATAAATGCCACATTAGAAAAAGAAATACTGACTAGAAAGACCGTTGAAGAAACCTTAAAGAAAGAACAAATCTTTACGCAGGCTATTTTAAATAACATGAGAGAGGGAATTGTTGCCTGTGACCAAAACAGTCAACTTTCATTCTTTAATGAAGCTTCTAAAAAATTTCATGGGGCTCCTTATAAGCAGCTCGATTATAAGGAATGGCCCACCTACTTCAATTTATGTTTACCTGATGGGGAAACACTTTTAAGTCCGGAAGAGACTCCATTATTTAAAGCACTTAATGGTGAGGAAGTACAAGACCAGGAAATGGTAATTGCACCAAAAAATCAAAAAAAATTATTCCTTTCCGTAAACGGGCAAGCGATATTAGATGATGAGGGCAAAAAGCTAGGTGCAGTTGTAGTAATGCATGATATTACCACTAGAAAACAAGCAGAAAAAGAAATATTCGAAAAAAACAACGCGCTGCTCTCAGCTTTGGATAAATTAAAAATCGCGGAAAACCATCTTTTGAAATTAAATAGCGAGTTAGAATTGAAGGTTCAGCGAGGTGCGGACGAACTTTCCGCAAATGAAGAGGAACTACGACAAACACTAGATCAAACTATCCAATTAAACGAAATAATAACTCAGAGAGAAAAATTCTTATCCAGTATAATAGATCAAACGCCAATTTCGACGTCTATTTTCGACTCAAAGGGCAACCAGATACGGGTAAACAATGCGTGTATTAAGCTATTCGGGGCAATAGATGAAAAACAGGGAATTGGCAAATACAATATTCTCAAAGATGAAGTACTGCTAAAAACACCGTATTACGATGACATTAAAGAAGTCTTCACCAAAGGTAAAATAGCCAAATTTACAACTGACTATGATTTAAGCGAAGTAAACCATGTATCAATTCCCACTGGGAAAGCGGTCTCGGTCATCACTACTATATTTCCAATAAAAGATAGCTCAGACAATGTAATAAATGCTATTGTACAGCACGAGGACATAACAGAAAAAAAACGGGCAGAAGAGGCGCTCAAAAGTAGTGAGGAGCAGTTGAGGTTAATTACAGATGCGCTGCCCGTGTTAATCGCCTATATTGATAATGAACAAAAATACAGGTTCAACAACAGGGCTTATGAGGATTGGTTTAATATCTCACGCGATAAAATATACGGCAGAACAGTTAGGGAAGTAGTTGGAGAGACCGCTTATAAGAAACTTCATGAACCAATAAATAAAGTACTGCAAGGTGAAGAGTTTTACCACGAAGCTTACCTGCCCTATGACGGCGCGGGCCAAAAGTATGTTGCAATAAATTACATTCCTCATTTTTCTAATAATGAAGTCTCGGGATATTATACTTTGATTAATGATATTTCAAAGCAAAAGGAAATTCAACGGGCATTGGAACTGGCATTGCAAAATACAAACGATAAAAATGAGGAACTTCAAAAAATAAATAATGACCTTGATAACTTTATCTACATCGCTTCACATGATCTAAAATCGCCAATAGTTAATCTTGAAGGACTTGTATCGTCGCTGAACAAAAGAATAGCACCTAAAACAAACGATGCAGAGAAGCGGGTTCTGGAAATGATTCGCCAAAGTATAGAAAAATTCAAAAAAACATTAAAAAACCTTACGGAAGTTACCAAAGCCCAAAGAAATCTGGAAGAAGAGAAGGAAGTAGTGGATCTACGTCAGATTATTCAAGAGGTTAAAGACGAAATTGATCCCATGATAACCGAATCTAATGCGGTTATAAAAGAGGATATTGAGGTCGTAGAAATGTTTTTTGTACCATTAAACATAAGAAGCATCATCTATAATCTGTTAACAAATGCTATCAAATACAGAAAGTCCGATGTTCCACTTGAAATAATTATCAGATCATATAGAAAGGGTACTAATATAGTACTTTCTGTCAAAGACAATGGCCTGGGTTTGTCTGAAAGTCAACAAACTAAATTATTTACCATGTTTAAACGGATGCACAGCCACGTGGAAGGAACGGGAATAGGCCTATATATTTTAAAACGAATAGCAGAAAATAACGGTGGAAAAGTGGAAGTAGAAAGTGCCGTAAATGTAGGGACAGAATTTAAAGTTTATTTCAGGGATAATTGAAATAACCCAGCTGCTTGTTATGCACTTACTCTTTCCAAAGATTCTTACTTACTAAAACATCGTAAACTTCCCGATATAAATTTCTGCTGATAGGAAGTTTGCTATTGCCAATTGATAGCATCTTTCCCTCCATCATTTTAATCATATGGGTATTAATTATAAATGAGCGGTGAATCCGAAGAAAATGTTCCCCACTAACCTCCTGTTCTACCTGCTTCATTGAAAACAAGGTCATGTACCTCTTTTCAGCGGTATGAATATAGATATAGTCGACAGCGGCCTCGAAATATAGGATGTCTTTCAGAAAGATCTTGATAGTTTGCGAATCTTCTTTTATAAAAATATAACGATCTTCCTCCTTTGATTTTCTTTGCGTGGGAGTTCCGGACTGAAAAAGTTGATAAGCTTTGTGTATTGCCTGAGAAAATCTCACAAAGGAAATTGGCTTTAGTAAATAATCTACTACATTGAGCTCAAATCCATCCAAAGCATGTTCCCTATGGGCGGTTGTAAAAATAACAAGGGGTGGTTTTTGATTATGTTTAAGCCACTCCAAGCCACTGATTCCAGGCATATTGATGTCGAGTAATACAAGATCTACCTTTTCCTGAAGCAAAAGAGCATCCAATTCAATCGCACTTTTGCACTTCCCAGTAAGTGACAGGTAAGGAATCTGCTTTACATAAGTCGCTATTCCTTCCCTTGCTGTTCTTTCATCATCAGTAACAACACAGTTAAGCTTGATCATATCTTTCTAAAGAATTTAATTTAATTGTTAGATCCACGCGATAGCTTTCATTCCCATTTTCTATTTCTAAAGTATGTCTTTCGGGATAGATTAATGAAAGTCTTCGTTTTACATTATCAAGCCCCAACCCACCGACAGCATTTTCTTGTTTTTCTCCGATAGAATTCATCACTTGTAGATAAAGCACCTTACCTACAATTTTCAAGCACACATGCACAAAATATCCCTGCTCCTTTTGCCCATGTTTAAATGCGTTTTCGATAAAAGTTATTAAAATCATGGGCGCAATATGCAGGCTTCCAACATCTTTTGGAAACGAATATTTTAAATCCAGGAAATCTTCATGCCTGATCTGCTGAATCTTGAGAAAATTCTCTAGGCTTTCAAGCTCTTCATTGAGTGACACATAGTCTTTATTAGCATTGTAGAGCTGATGGCTAAGCACATCTGAAAACTGGATCATCAACTCTTTGGCAAGGGTTGGATTAGTTTCCATAAGAAAATATATGGTATTCAAGTTATTAAAAAGAAAATGGGGCTGTAGCTGGGACTTCAGTAAATTCAGCTCACTTTCAACATTTTTCTGTTCTAATTCATGAGCATATCTTTCCTTGATAAAAAATTCCTGGATTAAAAATAACGCTATCGTGATCATAATTAATATCACATTCTCAGAAGCTATTATCACGAATCCATCGCCACCACTAAAACGTTCTGCTGCGTCAAAAGCCCCTATCTCTTGAAAAACAAATTGACAGGTATAATATCTTGTCGTTAACATCATAATGAATACAATTCCAAAACAGAAAGCATATAAAAGCCATTTCTTTTTGAGAAGAAATTGAGGAACCAAAAACAAGATATTAATATAAACGAAGGGAGCTACAGACAAAGTAAAAATGAAATTTAGCAAGATGTTGCTAACCATGTCCTGGTGATAGATAAGATCTCTCGCGCTCCACAAGGCGATATAAATAACCCAGAAAATGATATGATAGCGAACCTTGTGGCTTCCACGTTTATTCATCTGAATATAATTTGTTTTTTAGTTGCCAGATGGAATCTTTGATCAAATATTCATCCTCGCTGGGTGAAATCAAAGGATGAATATTTAATGTCGATTTCATCTTTCAAAATTTATGAACAGGCCTAAAAAAAATGTTCTGTTAGCAGTCGGATTGATTTCCTTTCTTTCCATTCCGTCAGCAGAATACTCATACCCAAAGACCTGATCGAAGCCAAATGGATTGCTTAAAGAGGCGTATAGCACAGCAAAATTATTAAAAAGTTCTGTCGGGTAACTTAAATTAAAGCTCAAATTATGAAAAGCCTTTGTCTGATCTGATAGAAACTCCTCATTATTTGGATTAAAATATCTTCTTCCACTTGCATAGGTATAGGTTAGCCCAGGGCTTAATCCCAGATGTTCAATTTCATAATTTGCTACCAGGTTCAAAATATGATCTGTAATAAAAGTAGGAGTAGCAGCAACAGGATAATCCTTGTAATCTCTTTCCGCATCAATATAGGAATATGATATCCAATAATCAAGACCATCGAACGTCTTCTCATCTTTCCAAAAAACGTCTATTCCTCTGCTAAAGCCGTCACCATTGTTTGTCAGAACATTTCCTGCTTCTACTTTGACCAAACTTTGATATTGTTTATCATAAGCTTCTATTCTGAATGATTGCCCCTGGTTGATCCATTGATAATTTACGATCAAATGAGTAGCGTTCTCAAAATCGAAATTTTCATCCTCAAACAAGAAATCATCTTCCGGTTTTTGATAAAAATAGCCATAGGCAAGAGAAACTTGACTATTTTTTCCTGTTTTATAGGCCATAGAGGTTCTTGGAGCCAAATTCATCTTTCGCAATAAGGAGGAATGTTCTGCCCGCACTCCTAGTCTGAATGCCCAACGCTCTCCTAACGCAATGTCGGATTCTGTGTAGATGGCCGAGTATTGATCCTCTATTTTAGCACGCTCAGCCATGAATTTTAAATCTTGTTCGAGAAAGGTTTCTGCACCAAACTTCATCGCTACTTTTTCACTTGCTCCATAATAAACAGTGGTTTTTCCGTGAAGCATTCGGTTCTTCTCCCTATTAGATTGTTCGTCAAAGGATATCTCATCTGAACTTTGATTAAGTGCAAAGCCGGCATAAACACCAAGCTTTTCAGAAAGGATTCGTTTATAATGGGTATTCCAGTACGTGGTACTGTTATCATTCCTAAAAACATGCGGATTATCAGGTTCCTCAAAATTATAAACGTGTAACCCAATTTCCCCGCGCTGATGTTGCACCAGGCTTTTAATCATTCCTTTTTTTGTTTTTTGACGAAATGCCCATTTAGTTCCAAAACCTTCTGGTTCCTTCCCCCAATCAACATTCTGAGGTACCGAATTAAAAAGCAAGCGAAGATTATTGTAAGAAACATCACCTATTAAGGTAGTTTTCTCATCCCAAACCTGCTGGTGAGAAAGATTAACGCCTGCCATGTTCAAACCAATACTAGAGGAGGTGCTTTCCGGAATATCCTCGGTTTCCAATAACAATATGGAGGACAATGCCCCTCCATATTCTGACGAATACCCTCCAGTAGTAAAGGTGGTGCCTTTAAACATAAAAGGGTCAAAACGGCTTCTACTGGCAACATTTGGTGTTTCACTAAAGAATGGCTTTGCTACAATGGCTCCGTCAATAATTGTCCTGGTTTCATGTGCATCACCTCCCCTTACAAATAATCCCGTCTGATCCCCAACTTTGGACACGCCTGGCAATGTTTCTATTGCCTTATAAATATCGCCCTGTGCGCCTGCATTCATTACAATATCCAGGGGCTTTAACATAGTTGCCTTGTTTTTACCACTGGCATCAAATGATCCTGCGGAAATTACCACCTGATCCAGCTTTTGATTAGCAGTGGGTAACATGAACTGAACATTGATACTTGCGGAGTTTAATTCTATCAATTGCTTTGTTGTTTCGAATCCAATAGCGCTGGCAACAAGTGTGAAAGTCCCTTCATATTCCGTTACAAACTCAAAATAGCCCTTTATGTCAGAAGAGCCTCCCTTGAGCGTTTCATCAAGATACACTGTTGAAAAAGGGACAGGATTTCCAAACTCGTCCTTTACCTCTCCCGAGATTTTTGTCTGTGCATGCGTGGTAATACCAAGCAACGACAGAACCATAGCACATAGAATTGCTTTCATATAGGCGTTTCCCAGAAAATTAAAATGATTGTTTTAATTGATTTAGCCGCAGGTCCTGTGGGTATCTACTTAAACCTTGCATGCAGTAAAGCTTAGCTTTATCAGTCTGCCCTTCGCGCTGATAAAAACTTGATAGTAGGTAAAAGGCCTGATTCTCTCCCCATGATGGACCGTCTTCAAAAGTTTGCTCGTCCAGAGAGATGGCCTTTAAGAGATATTCTTCTACCTTTTCTCCTCCTCCAAAAGCTGCGGGTTTATAAAAATCGCTTTCTCCCATTCCCAGGTAGGCACGCATATTATTCTCATTTTTCTTAAGAGCCTCCTTATACTCTGATGCTGCTTTAGCTGAAAGCCTTCCTGCCGCCGAGGGATCAAGAGAAATGCTATATCCTAACATGTAGCCCAATAGGGCGTGGTCTTCAGAATTTTTATCATCGGCATTTTGAAGTAATTCTATAGCTTTTTCTACCGATGAGCGAGCTTGATCTTTTTGGCCCGTTTGCATAAAAAAGATACTTTGATACAATTGGGCGTAGGCTATCCAGTAAGTGTTTGCTGATTGATCTTCTTTTAACTTTTGGATAATTGGTTGAAGTTGGTCTTGCCCTGTAGCAAAAGATTGTCGGAAAGCGGAATCAACTTTCTCTTGATCGGAATTTACCTGACCTAAAGAGATGAGAGAAATTAATAAGCCGAATAAAAATAGTGTCGTTTTTTTCATTGTTTGAATTTTTAATTTTAAACAATGATATTTTAAACTTGCTACTCCAAAAAATATAATCTGTGAGTGGTAGAAAATGCTCTGTAAAATGAACAACCGGGTGGTGAAACAGGCGGGTTTAATAGATAATTTCAGTAAGCGACTCTAATTAAACGTTTGGTTACACAAGTTTGGCAGCAGGCGCTTTAGGCCAAAGGCATGAGACTAATGACATTTGACGCCGCTGCGGTCTTAGGTAAAATTTTAGAGTTCTGAAATGGGAATCACAAATCCTACTTTCAACTCGGCTCAACTTCTTTAAAATAATATGTCGAACTTGATATTCAAGGTACAATTGCCTGCCAGTCAAAAATGCCCAAACCATATTTACTAGTAAAGAAACCCAAACAACCAAAGGGGAAGCACTCCCATGCTAGGGTATTCCAAATTGTCCTTTACAATAAATGCATTTTTCAGATCTTTAATTTGATGACTGTCTTTGCCTTTTCCTCCTATCTCAAAAACAAATTTTCCATCCACCACGAAATCTGCATTTTTTGGATAATTAATCTTATGGGATACCTTCAACTGATTAAGAAAAAATGTTTCTCTTAAGTTACCTCGGTCGGGTTCTGATGCAGACAATGCAAAGGCGAGATTGGGATTATTAAGATAAATTTTCTCAGGCTTTTGCAATGTGGCGATGCTTATTCCTGCTGGATATAATTGATGAATAAGTCTTGCCTGCTCAAGGTAATGTAAATAAGAAATTATTGAATTTCTGTGTATTTTACTTTTTTCTGCAAGTTTGGTGATATTTGGCTTAAAGGGGACATTTTCTGCAAGAATCCCCAATAACTGTAGCATCTTTTTCGCGTTTCTAATATCGAAGTCCTTCAGTTCAGCCATATCATATTCTACAATTAGTCTAATCAATTGTTGTATCCGCTGATGATAACCTTCAATATCTTCTCTAAAAAAAGGATAATAACCTGATGAAAGATAATTTTCAAAAAGTTGCAAAGGACGAAATGATGGTTCGAATAATTTTCTGATCTCACTTGAACGATTAATCAACTGATCAAAATTTAATAATGGGTATTCATTCCCAGTACTGTATACCAAATACTCTCTGTATGACAATCCGTGTAATTCATACATGAGCACACGGCGACTTAAATCACCCTCCTCTCTAGAAATATCTATAATTGATGAACCTGTAAATACAATGTGTAAATCAGGATAGAAGTCATATAAATTTTTTATAGCCCTGCTCCAACCCGGAAATTTATGGATCTCGTCCAGAAAAAGATATTTCCCACCTGCTTTGTAATAGTTATCTATTGTATTTATAAATGAATAGCTCGAAAAATAAAGATCGTCCAGAGAGAAGTATGCTGCTTCCTCGGATGTTTTCTCCAATTGATGCAAGCGCTGTAATATAAGTGTAGTTTTACCCACACCTCTTGCTCCCTTTATGCCAATTAAGCGGTTAGACCAATTAATCTGCTTGTATAAGTAGCGCTTAAAGCTTGTGTCAACCCGACTTACAAGCATGTCTGATTTTTCAAATAGTGTCATATCGCACATTAAGATATGCAATATTAGTGAATTTTTGCACATTATAATGTGCATTTTTGCTTTTTTTGTTGCACCAGTCCATAGAATTATAATAACCAGCCGCTCTCTAAATCTAAAATCATCATAAACGAGGTCACATCTATCTGGTATCCACAACCTATTATTGCCCAATTCTATCAAACAGGAAATCTTTTAAAACAATTAGGAAAAGAATCGGTAATTTAAGATTAGGAAGAATAATATGTTTATTTTTGTCTTTCCTAATGCACCTATTTATATTTGGAATGAAATACCTGAATTGAACAAATGATGACAGAATTTGAAAATATACAACTTGTAAATAATAACGGAATTCTTACAATTACCATCGATCGTGTGGAGAAATTGAATTCCCTTAATATAAGTACAGTCGAGGAATTGCGAACTGCAATTCAAATGGTATATGATGATAAAGATATAAAAGGGGTAATTATAACGGGAAGGGGTGAAAAAGCATTTGTAGCAGGAGCCGATATAAAAGAGATTTCAGAGCTAAATGAGGTAAACGGACGAAAATTTTCGGAAAATGGCCAGGAAGTATTGGCCTTAATCGAGAATTGCCATAAACCAATAATTGCAGCTGTAAATGGATATGCTCTAGGGGGAGGTTGCGAACTGGCAATGGCTTGCCACATGAGGGTGGCAACGGAAAACGCAAAATTTGGCCAGCCTGAAGTTTCTCTTGGAATTATCCCCGGCTACGGTGGAACGCAAAGATTAACGCAACTTATTGGTAAAGGCAAAGCAGCAGAGCTCCTGATGACGGGAGATATGATCAACGCTCAAAAAGCCCGCAAATGGGGCTTGGTTAATCATGTGGTGGAGAATAAAGCTGAATTGATGGATAAATGTAAGGAGATTCTTGACAAAATAACTACCAAGGCACCGTTGGCTGTGGGAATGATAGTAACCTGCCTTAATGCATTTTATACACATGATGAAAATGGCTTTCAAACTGAAGCGAATAGTTTTGCAAGCTGCTGCAAATCAGAAGATTTTAAAGAAGG
>CAMPJM010000105.1 GCA_946886805.1 uncultured Flammeovirgaceae bacterium
GAATACATCTTCAAATTGGTCAAATATTAAAACTAGATACTTATTCTGTTCCTTTAATTTTTGAAGTAAAGTTTGGACCGACTCGGATGAAAGTAAATCAGTATTGGAAATAAAATTTATTTCACTAAAAAACATATCCTTACTGATGAAGTTATCTTCTACGGCATTATTCACCAACTTTTTGAATGATAATGCTACGAAATTGTCTGAATTAGCACTCCGAGTATCTATTGCGAGGGCATAAAATTTATTCCGATAATGTTTGTTCCTACATCTATTTTTTAGTTCTAAAACTAGAGAACTTTTTCCCCAACCTGATTTACCATTAAGGTAAAATATTCTTTTTTCTGTTTTATTCTTGCTCACCTTTTTGAAAAAAGAAAGGATATTTGTTCTAATATCATCTCTTCCAACAAAATGGTTTTTTTGAGAAGATGCCGGTAAATAATCGAACCAATTTTCGCTTTCTTGTACCTCTGAAATACTTTCTATTTCAAAATCTGCTTTCGCTGAGCTTTTTTTTACGTAAGTTTTGGGCTTCTCTATCAGACTTAGATCTTTAATTTCGACTATTCGAGATTTTAAAGTTTCGATGTTTTCCTTACTAACCGTTTGTTTTCTTTCAACTGCGTCGAAAACGATGAATTTTGTAGGTAAAGCATTGGACTCGTTAATTAGATAAATGAAATAATCTCCAAAATGGGTTACGGCTAATATGCGTTTTGAAATTTGAAAATTGGATAATTCATCTTGTGATTCTGAAACCATTTTTGCATCCAAAAGCATTTCTATAATCTGGTCCGGTTCAAAAAAAGTAAGATTTTTGTATTTAGCTTTACTTTTGATTTCCGAAAGTAAAGCTCCAGCTTGACTTTCTAATTCTTGTGTTCTGTAGAAGTAGCCCTTATCTACTTCCTTAAAATCCACGTTGAAAGCAAACTTACTGAGTTCGTCAGATTTAACTTTTTCCTTGGCCTTACATTCCACATATAAAGTTTCTTTCGTATGCTTATGTTCAGCGATTAAATCAATTTCCATTCCTGAAAAATTGATGTTTCCTCTAACTTTATAATGATGTATTGAAATAAGTTTTCTTATTAAATCTTCAAAACAATTTCCTTTCGCTTTGTTTGAAGCTTCTTTCTGAAGTAGAATTCTAATTTCGTTTTTCATATTTCTTATAAAGTTTTATATAATCCCTTACTCTTCTCTTGACTTCAAAATCCTCCTCAATTTTTTCGAGTGCCTTGTATATTTCTTTTTCATTCGAAAAGATACATCGTATTCCTGCTATATCTCCCATCCTACTCAAGCGCATTCCGGGCTCCCGTTGAATTTTATTAGCAATAGTACTTATTCTTTTTAGCCTGAAGGCTATTATATTTGCTCTATAAATCTTATCAGAAATAACTCTGACTTTATTAAAAGTTTCGGTAAGGGGCTTTTGGAAAGAAGTTCTGAATTCTTGCAAGGTTTTTAATTCTTCCGAATTCATCTAACCTTTTTTCTCTGAATTTCTTCTCCTAATCTGTTTACTTCTCCATTTGTCATAGGCTAAGACGTACAATTATTTAGTTTTCCAATTTTCCTCCTTCATTTGAGAAACTCATAGTCTTTAAACTTGCTCTAATCATATATTGTATGTGCCTGGACATAATCTGGGTTTCCGCTGGCAGGCTTTATTATTCAAACTCAAAAGATTTCTGATCATTCCGCGGGTCATATAAATCATTTTCTCTACAAAAAACATTGTTTTTCATTTCCTCATAAAGAATAATCCGCTGTTTAACTGTAAATTCTGGTTTCGATTCGAGCAAATTCTGCCAATTGTTCATCAATTCTTCTTTCTTCATCGCTAATTTCGTCCTCTTCGGTTGCTGCAAGACCTTCTTTTTTGTGGTGTCGCTCGATATCACTCGAAACTGCAGAGATACGTTTTGGAAGTTCTGTAAGAGGGTTTTCAGCTCCGAACACATCTCGCTCCCTTCTTCGAATTGTTGATTCCTCTTCTCTAAGCTCTTCTGCTTTTGCAGTATATCTTGCTTCCAAATCTTTTTGCTCCGCTTCAATTCTTTCGTGCTCTGCTCGTTCTGTGTCTTCAGCTTCGCTAAGGCTTTTTTCCTCTGGTTCAAATTCTGAATATAATCCTGCTTCTTGCTCTGCCTCCATTTTTCCCAGTCTTGATTTAGCTGCTTTTGTATGTTCTCCAATTCGGCTAATTTCAGCTCCAAGCTTTTCTTCAAATCCAAAAAATTGCTCTGTCTCCATACATCGGTTAATTGAGTATATAAGCTCATTAATTCTTGCTCTTCTGCATGTGGAAGATTCTTGAAAAAAGCTTCTTTGCTGTTCATTAATTGATGGAAATTCTTTTCTATTCTCTCCGGTAATGGAAAAATAGTTGGTATAGAATTCTTCATTGTTAAAAACCCATTTAGTGTTTGTTCCTGCTTCAATTATTTCTCTTAGTTCATCTTTATCTCCATGAGGCAGGTCTATTTGTATAGTATCTATCCCTAGGTTAATAAGCTTTGCTTTTTTCTTATCATCAATGGGATGAGTTATAATTATTTCTATGAGCAAGAGAGGTTCCTCATTTTGACCATAGAATACCACATCGGGTCTTATATATTTCTTCTTGACCTGACTATTATCATCTGTAGAAGATTTATCCTCCAACCCTTCCTTTAAAAAAATAGTCTGCTGTGCCTCAATTCTTGAGGGAATTAATACTTTCTCTTCCCGCAGTAAAAGAGGAACATGAGAAGAACCTGCAGGAGGATATTTTACCACTTTTGGAAGAAGAATTGATCCTTTCTCGATGATGATTTTCTCAACAACTCTCTCCAAATATCTTCTACTGTCAAATGAGCAATGAAAAGTCTGTTTTTCCCTTGGGTCAATGATATGTCGGAAATATGATTTGTAATCCGGATTTTTTCTTTGTATAACTGCTTCTAACGGTCTTTTACAGCCAATGCAGGTATATCCCCTACGTCCACTCTCAGCTCTTGAAATGTAAATATCTTCTCCTTCAAAACTGGCGTACTGAGTATCGAAATTTTCAATTTTCATGACCAATTATTTCTACTTCATCTATTTTTCTCATCAACTTATCTGTCTGCGTCAAAGCAACAATGATCTTTTGATAATGCAGGATATCTTCAAAACTCAGTTTTCTGTCTTTCCTGTCTTTAAGCCATTTTTGAGCAGGCTGATATCCGCCAATATAAAATTCCCAAGCCACTTCAGGTACATTATCAAAAAATTGGCTGTCGTTGATCCAGACTTTACCGGTTCTTTCTTCTTCATTGGTCAATTCAAATCCCGGGCTGTTTTTCGTGATTTTTCGTGTAACCATGTTATCGCCATCCACAGGGTAACCAGTGATGAAATTTTCTACCACCGGACTTTCAAGCAAATGAATTTTTCTTAATTCACCTCCAAACTCCACAAGCTGCCAAAACTTCTCCTGATCCTCCGGATACGGCACTCTCGGAAAATCAATTTTTAGGAACTCCTTATAGGTCTCCCGGTAATTAGGAGAATGTAAAACAGCGTAGATATAATCTAGCAGATCTATAGGTGCAAAAGTACCTGGTAAATCTTCCTTTTCATAAGTATACTCCAGTCCTAATTTTTCTGCTATCTCGTAAACAATTTCTTTGTTTAAATTTGGATTTCTTGCTCTGCCATCAATAATTACTTCCTGGCCGTTTTCTTTTGCCGGATAAATGTAAAGAGGCAGGATATAACCTCTTTCTTTGGATCTGTTTGACACTCGACTGTCATCTGCAATTATATTTGTAACTCCAACATGTTCCCAGCTGTCCACTGCTGTTTGGCGACAAATCATTAAACCTAAGTTCTCACCTCTTAAAAAGTGCTGCATGACCTCGTTTCTCGGATAACAGTGAAAACCTTTTGAATTTCCTGTGTAATATGTCCATCTGGTATCGAAGGGTCTATATGATATTTTGGTAAAAACTCCTGAACGAGGGAAATCCACTAAATCCATTTTTGCAAAAGAAATCTTCCAATCACGTACATCCTTTCCTAATTTAAATTTTGTTCTTGCTGGTTCATCCTCAAGTAATAGGAATTCCTCTATTGTGCGTCTTACAGCTTCTTGAGATTCATGTACTGTAAATTCATCTCTTGCTGTTACTATGCCCACAGAATTAATGGAGAACAGGGAATTAACTGAAAAACCTTTGTTATAGAGTTCTTGAGTTTCGAAATCTTTTTGCACCATAAAATAGTTTGGTGCTATATTAGGCAGCCTTACAAAAGGAATATCATTTAAAGAGTTGTTATTCAAAAAATGGTATTTCCCTTCTCTTTTTCCATAGCAATCGTAATGAAACACCTCACCTAATTCATTGGCTTTAGTCCTTCCCGTTTTCACCAGAACATTTATGGAAACACCTTGCTGAATATCGAATACATTTTCATCTTTCTTACCATCAGGAGTGGTTTCTTTTTTCTTTGAATTACCATGCAGGTCAATGGTGTAAATTTTATCATACGTTTTTAATAAATTCCAACGCATTCCCCGAAAGGTAGGGTTATCCAGAAAGCCGTGAGGATTAATAAAAGCCAGAATACCTTCTCCATTTTTTTCAATAAAATATTGTCCGTAGCGCATAAATTTCACATAATCATCATTAATCCACTTTGGATTACGCTCCTTTAATTTCTCCTTACCACCTGGCTCCTGCTTGTAATCCTCCATTAAATCCATAATCCATTTTCCCTTATTGGCACTTTCCCCGGAGTATGGTGGATTCCCAATTACACACATGACCGGTGTATCTCGCTTGATATGGTTGGCTTCATTGGCTTCTGTACTCAACCAATTAGAAAAAAGTGTTCCAGTATCTTTATGATGTTCTTCAAGAGAGTTAGTGAGGTAAACATTAAGCCGCTGAGTACTGCCATTCGTTTTAAAGCCGGTCTCCTTCAGCAGCATATCGAGTTTCAAATGTGCCATGGCATAAGAAGCCATTAAAAGTTCGAAGCCATTAAGGCGTGGGATGAGATGTTCTTCCACATAACCACTCCAGGCACCCTGCATTTTTTCAAATTTTTGAGAGTAGATGTAACTGACAACTTCGGCCAAAAAAGTACCCGTTCCTGTTGCAGGATCAAGGATCTGTACCTTATGTACTTCCTTTTCAACCTGTTTATAGCCGGTCGTGGAACGTTTGTCGGCTATATCTGTGTTCACCTTGATCTTCGTCTTTGTAGTATCGGCAAGTCCCTGAGGCAGATTAAATTCAGTTTTTAAGATATCATCAACGGCTCTAACTATAAACTTAACTACAGGTTCAGGTGTATACCATACTCCGCGCGCCTTCCGGAGTTTAGGATCATATTCTGCAAGAAAAGTTTCGTAAAAGTGAATAATGGCATCCTGTGTCTGTGTACTCTTTCCAAAATTCTTTAGAAGTTGTTCTACATTTGTTGCCCTAAATACTTCCGCCAAGTTATCCACCACTGTTTTTATACGATCATCTATGTCGGGCCCAGCCACGTAGCCGAAGAGCTTCCGTAGAAATGGATTCGATTTTGGAATGAGCTCTGCTGCTTCCTGTCTGCTAAAATCTGAGAGCGTAGGATCATGAAGCCTGGCGGCGAACATTCCATAGGCAAGAGTTTGGGCATAGATATCTGCAAAGCCTTTAGGTGTAAGATCGTGAATCAGAATTTCCTTAAAAGTTTCGTACTGACCTTTTAGCGAAGTATTCTCCTGTGTCTTTTCATCCGAGGTAATGGCATTTTCCAGAATATTCTGAAGCAGACGAGCTTTATTCGCCATCATTACAGCTAACTTTCTAGATGACCTGATGGTCTGACCAACAAAACTGCAGAAGTTGATTAACAGGGTTTCAAATTGTGTGAAGTTTTCCTCAAATGGAACGACTCTCCCCTCTTCTATTTTTGCCAGACGAATTTCGTGAACCAGTTCTCCTTCGCTATAAAATCTGAACCAGAGATAATCAGTTATGATGAGATTATCAAGGGCTTCTTTATAGCGAGTGAATTGTTCGTTGTAAACTTTGGAAGCCAGATCTTTTCCCACATCTTTGGCTTCAATGTAACCAACCGGGATTTTTCCTTTAGTGAGCACGTAATCAGGATTCCCGCAGTCGGTAACGTCAGTAGGTTCGTTGGTAACATTAATTTGGGGAACAAGACTCCGTATTAAATTTTCAAGATCTCCTCGATATGAATGCTCTCTGGAAATTCCCGATTTATAGCGATCACTCAGGATTTCAAGATACTGGTGTATGGTCATTTGGAATAGTCGAATAGTTAGTTGCAGACTAACTGGTAGGGAGAAGTAGGTGCTGCAGCTCGGTTAGTAAATCTATAAAATTATCTTAAAAGATCCTGTTTCTTGATGGTAATACAAATAGAAAAATGGGAGAGGGGACAACTACCTTAAGTCTATGGAGTAATTTTGTTAGAAGTTTTGGCTGTTTGAATCTGTCATGAAATTGTTCCGAAAAGTCTCTTCAATTTCCTGAACCTCCTCAGGTCTCAGACTTGAAAATTCCTTTTCTCGGGCTCTTTTTGATAATTTTCCTTCATTTTGTTCCAGAAATCTTACCAGTAGAGCCACCAATTTATCGGGCATCTCATATTCCTCATCCAGCCATCTTTTAAATGCATCAAAGGCAGTAAGATATTTAATTTCCTGAGGAATTATATTGTCTATGGTGTCAGTAACGCAATCATATAAAAATTCTGTTTGCTTAGTAAGATCAAAAAAACGATAGAAATCTATTGTATCATTCTTTACATGGACATTATTGTCCCTTGTTGGCACCCAATCTATATGGTCCAGTAGAGGACGTGAGTAGTTCTCCAAAACCTTCCTGTAGTCATCAATATGATCTAGAATAGATGCCGAGACAGGAAATATCACCCCTTGTTGAGAAAATTTTTTCTTGGCCAGGAGATGGTGAATGATATATCTATGTATTCGTCCGTTTCCATCGACAAAAGGATGAATAAAAACAAAACCAAATGCAATTTTTGCGGCGGCCATAACCGCGTCAAAATCGTTCTCAAGCAACAGTCGATTTGTCGCCAGCAAGCCTTCTATTAGCTTATGCACATCTTCAGGTTTTGCAGAAATATGATCGGGTATAGGCTCTCCCGTTGTTCTGTCGTGTTCTCCAACAAAGCCTCCTTTTTTCCTGAAGCCCATTTCTATGAATCGGCTGTTTTCTATCACAACCTGCTGCAACCTCTGGAATTCTTCCTTTGAAAGATCTTTTGTACCAGCCTGTCCAATAGCCTGTCCCCATCTTGCAGCACGTTTGCTTCGCGGACTTTCTCCTTCAATAGAAAATGAGGCTTTGGAATCCTTTAAAAGGAGAAATGCTGAAGCTCTTTGAATTACATCTTTACGGAGTCCTTTTAGGTAATTACTTTTTTTCTCCTCTAAATCAGCCTGGGAAAATTCGAGTTTGGCTGTTCTACGGATTAATGGGCAGAAATAAGAAGTGCCGGGGAGGTTATTGATTATTAAATGACGTTTTGATTTTGTCCCCTCTACAGCGAATTGAAGGTTATCATCTATAGCAGAAACATAACTTTTCTTAGTTAATGCTTCTTTTCCTGGAATTTCTTTTTCCATGATCCATTCTAACAAGAACCATATTCTTCGGCTGTACTGACCGGTAGGTTCAATATTAGTAAGCTCATATAGTTCTTCTTCCGAAAAGTGTTTTGTGAGGGCGCTGAAAACTAATAGATTCACTCCTTCGTATTTCAAACTAAAAACCAGGTGCTTGTAAAGGGCCTCAATTTTGGAAAATCTTTCATGATCTTCCGGCAGGTAACTTGAGGGAAAAACCCGCCAGTCTTCATTTTCAAAAGATTTATTTTGATCACAAACTAAAGACACAGGTTTGGGAATAGGAATATTGAGGCCTAATCTATCGATTACGGCAGCGTATCCTACGATATTTCCTTTTTCAGGTTTTTGGAGCCCGTAAAAAATAAGTGCAGAGGAAGAAAAATGGGCGCTTTTAGTCATATAAGGATGAATTTAAGCGCAATATATATAAAAATTAAGCGCACGCCATAAAAACCAAGCGCAAAAAGCTATTTTCAAATAATAATAGGCGCACAAGAAAAGTATGAATAAAATTTCAATGCTACCTCTTCGCCACTTGATTGGGAACAAAAAATAACCGACCTTGTGCTGTACAAGAACTTTTTTAAAAACAACTACCTTCACCTGGAACAAAAAGTTCTTGTACAGGTCACTCTACTCTAGAACGGCAGTGCTGGGAAAAGCTTTCAGGGAAATCTAAATTCCTCCGGAACCTCTTGACAACTCTATATCATCTCCCGTTGCCTTATTGAACATACGATAATTTCAGAGCGAACGAAGCGCAGCGAAGTGCTGCAAGCCCTAAAATCTACCGAACTAATACTATGTTGTGAGGCCTCAGATATAACTTTTAAAAATTTCAACAGAATTCCAAAATTGATCAAAATTTCTGGCTTGGTTTTATCACTACCTAGATCCTTTTTAAAATTTTCTGTTGTCGTTGCAGGTCCTTTCATTGTGCACAGAATTTCGCCTTTAGCCGATTCAAAGGTTTAAAAAGAGGCTTATACCAGGTAGCAGCTACGATCTAATTAGTTGCAAAACCATATTTTTAAATTCTGCGAATCCGTCTGTTTTTGAATTATAGTTGCTGCTCGGTGCTACCTGTCTAACAGCAACAATATTATGTTCAGGAATAATCATGAGGGTTTGTCCCAAATAACCATCGCCGTAATACGCTCGAATGTTACCCTTGTCGTCAACCAAACGCCACCATAGAAAACCAAAACGGGCGTCAAATGGCTGTCCCTGTTGGAGCATGGTAGCAATATATTCTTTATCTACAAGAAGTTTACCTTCCCATTCACCATGATCTAAAACTAGCTGGCCGAATTTTGCAAGATCCCTGGCCAGAAGCCTCAGTCCTGCCATAGCATGAGGATTACCGGATTCATCAAAGTACCACTGATATTGATCAATTCCCATAGGTTTAAAAAATTCTGTGCCAAAGAAAATGTCCATCCGTTGGCCCGATGCTTTTTGTATGATCCCTGCGAGAAGATTGACCGCCTTATTGTTATAGCTGAATTTGGAACCGGGATCAGTTTCAACTTCTGCGGCCAAGGCAAGATCAATAGCATTTGGACTCGGATAAATTTCGACACCGGCATTGCCGACATTTTGCAGACCTGAGGTGTGATTGAGCAAGTGTCGGATCGTAATTTCCTGCTTTAGACCTTGTTTCCATTCCGGATAAAAGGAATACACCGGCTGATCAAGGGAATCAATTTTGCCCTCAGTTAAGAGATGACCTATGCCAAGAGCTACAATCGATTTTAAAACAGACATAAGCTCTACAGGTTGTTTCGTTTTGCCAAAATTCCATTCGGCAACCAGTTCATCATTTTGAAGTATAACAACAGAATTGCTTCCTGATTTTTCAGCGGCTTCTTCTAATTTTTTTAAAGCCTCTTTATCAATACTGTCCAAGGATTGGGCAAAAATTGTTTGATTTACTATTACTAAAAAGAATAGTTGGATTGAATAACATTTCATCTTTTAGATTTAAGAATTGACTTTTTTGTTCCTTATCAAAGGAGCCATTCCTGGAATTATAGAAATGGTGCTTAGATGATTTTAAGCCAAGAAGAGCATCCCGATAATATCGACTAAAAGTATTGTAATGACAGCTCAGTAGCTCTAATAGAACCACGATAAAAGATTACTCAGGATACACTGTAAGGAATATTTTACTATGGAAGAGACTTAATAAAACGAGAAGGAGATTGCTTTTGGGTTCTTTTAAATATACGGTAGAATGAAGTGTAACTGGTAAATCCGCATTCGAGAACTATATGCTCCAAAGAATACTTCTGATGTTCGCCGTTTAGAATTTTATTTTTTACTGCTTCCACCCGAAAAGAATTAATAAAATCATAGAAATTTTGGTCGAACCCCTTATTAATAATATATGAAAGATGAGTTCTTGACCAGCCAATTTCTACAGCCATTGAATTAAGGGTAAGGTTCGATTGAAGATACAGCTTCTTGACTTCCACCCGTTGTAGAAGTTCCTGTTTTTTTTCCTCAATGTTCTCAATACTTTCCTTATTAGCTTTTGATTTATGGAAATTTTCTATTGCAAAATTTTCTCCTATTGTTTCTTTACTTATCAGGAATGCAACAAGACCTAAATGTCCCGATCCGGAGAAAATGACGAACAATAGTTTCTGGGTGAGAGAGTGGTAAGGTTCCTGCATGGGAAGATACTGAACCGTTAGAGCTACTGTTTATTTCAATTGAAAAGTAGTCCACTATTTCAGTTGAAAAGTATACCATTTT
>CAMPJM010000106.1 GCA_946886805.1 uncultured Flammeovirgaceae bacterium
TGCTAACCTATGGGGATTCCGGTTTGCCAGTCTTGGATATTTATTCCGCTTTGCTCCATAAATTCCGGAATGACGATAAGTTTTTAAAGTCTTAGACACCCTTTAGCCCTTATAAGATTTCGTCTTTCAATTTTAGATTTATCTCACCCTTAACATTTTTCTGTCCCTCGGGCCGGTCTCGTTTATGAATTGAAACCCGACTTGATCCGCACAAATTCACAAACTGGGTCGGAAAGTAAACTTTGTGGGAGGGTTAATCAGGCTTATAATTAGGTGTAGTCTTCTTCGCTATCGTCATTCCTTACGCAGCGCAGCGAAGATAAGCGCCAAAGGCATCCCTCTGGGGGAATCCCTTCAAATAGGAACGAAATAGTGTTCGTGAGTATCGATAGGTCAACATCCGGAGAGTTCCTGTCGCCGGCTTAGGAGTTCACTGCTAACCAATGGGGGATTCCGGATATTTACTCCGCTTTGCTTCATAAATTCCGGAATGACGAGTCTTTTTTACTGTATCGTCATTCATAACGAAGCGCAGAGAAGATCCGAGACCGGCAAAAAGGAATCCCCTGAAATAGCAACGAGATAGTGTTCGTGAACAGGAAAGTAGATTTTCGGCTAGCTGAGTGCTCCATTTCTGTCCGCTCAAGTTCACTGCTAACCTATGGGGATTCCGGATCATCCGCACCATTGCCACCTATAGGAGAAACAAAGGGTAAAAGAATTAAATAAAAAGATGTCTCCACCAGATGCTCTTTTGTATATTTAGAAATTACACTGAAAAAGAAAAATAAATGCAGGGAGATAGTACCTGTTAAATGAAAAGAATTAACATGATAGAATCGAGTACGACTATACCAAGTGTGGACATTCTGACAACTAAAAAGCATTTTACGGTTCTTGATGGGCTAAGGGGCGTTGCAGCCTTTGGGATAGTTATTTTTCATTTTATGGAGTGGACTTTTACGGACATTACCAAAAATTTTATTGGCCATGGCTTTTTAGCTGTGGACTTCTTTTTCTGTCTTTCGGGATTCGTGATAGGATACGCTTATGATGACCGGATTGGAAAAATTGGCATTCTAGAATTTTTTAAATCCAGGTTAATAAGACTGCATCCATTAGTTATTTTAGGTTCTATATTAGGATTAATAGCTTTTATTTTCGATCCTTTTGCCAGCTATTGGTCGTCATATTCCGCAAGCGATCTTGCAAAAATGTTTCTTTGTTCCGCTTTTCTTATCCCCTATCCAGTGGTAGAAGAGCGTGCATTTAACTTGTTCAGTCTCAATGCTCCATCCTGGACGTTGTTTTGGGAATATATGGCTAACATCTTCTATGCTGTCGTTCTTATAAGAATTAGCCGCTATAGCCTGTATATATTAGCCGTATTTGCTGCTGTAGTGCTTGCTTATGTGAGCTATAGCGCAGGAAATTTATTGGGCGGATGGGATGTTAACACTTTTTGGCATGGTGGCGCACGTATTTTATACTCCTTCGTAGCGGGCTTAGTTATTTATAGATCCAATTGGATTATTAGAAATAATATTGGTTTTATTGGCTTGAGTATATTGTTGTCCTTGGCTTTGTTAATGCCATTTTTCAGTTGGAATTGGCTGGCAGAGCTGATTGTGGTAATGCTTTATTTTCCCTTGATAGTTTCGCTCGGAGCAGGAACCACCGTGTCCCCGCGATTGAATAAGCTATGCAAATTTTCCGGTAATATATCGTATCCGCTGTACATGACCCACTACGCTGTCATATGGATCTTTGGAAACTACTATGTTATTAATAAACCGGACACCGCTACCCTCACGATGCTTGTTGTTATTGGATCATTTTTACTGGTGGGAGTTGCACACCTGGTTATGGTATTTTATGACATACCCTTGCGAAAATATTTACATAATAAGCGAATTTCAAGTAGGACTGAATTCCGAAAGAGAGAGTAGACAAATTGCCCAATTTTACAAGCCCTAAAAGGCGATTTCCCTGGTGTTGAAGGGATGTGCATCGCCCGCATAAAAAGCATTTAAAAACTAAAATTTTATGCAATATTTTCATTTTCAATTTCTAACTTTGATCAATGAAGCGTATTTACCAACTTAGAATAGAACTCAGCGAGAGCAATCCGAAAGTCTGGCGCAGGATCCAGGTACCAGGTGACACATCATTTTCTGAACTTCATGATATCATCCAGCTTTCCATGGGTTGGGAGAATGATCACCTGTATGAGTTCACCGTAAAAAAAATCAGAGTTTATGATTTTCAAGATGTCTTTGATGACGGCTCAAACCCCTTGGAAAGGGACAGCATGGATACATTTCTGGACGATTTGGTGAAAAGAGTTAACACCAAATTCACCTATGTTTATGATTTTGGCGACAACTGGGAGCATGTAATTCAGGTGGAAAAAATTCTGCCGGAAGAAGAAAACACAACCTATCCAGTTTGCCTTGAGGGCGAGCGTGCATGCCCACAGGAAGATTGCGGAGGTATCTGGCGTTATCAAAATATCCTCAGAATCTTGGATGATAAGGACGATCCGGAATACGATGAAATTACTGAATGGGTCGGTGAAGATTGGGATCCTGATATTTTTGATTGTGACCAGACTAACGCCCGTTTGCAAAATTATGCGGAACAGTGGGAAGATATTTACAAGGAAACCGAGGAATTGATTGATGGTTTAGAAGGGGAAGATTCGGAGTTTGACGATCTGGATGATGATTTTTATGGCGCAGATGAAGATAATGACGCTTACAGCTATGATGACTTAAAGAAGTTCTCCACTCCGGAAGATGTGCTCCGCAACGAATATGAGCGTTCAAGCATGGAGGAATGGATAGAAGATGCACTGGAGGAAGAGGGAGAAATAGAAAATGAC
This sequence comes from uncultured Flammeovirgaceae bacterium, assembly GCA_946886805.1. The sequence goes on from CAMPJM010000106.1 coordinate 2,885, forward strand.
ACCTACCAGCGGTTACGCGATTCTGGCCACGATGACCAGAGAGCTAAAGATCTGATTCTGCAAGCATTATCCATAGAATATTTTTACGATCTGAAATTTGGAACCGACCACCTGAATGATCGTTATGAGTACAACCTCCAACGCCTTCCCGAGACCCCGCAGGAAATACCCAGGCTGAAAGATGCATTGGATATACTTAGTAATTGTGTGAAAGGTATCCCTTTTTCAGCCATAGAATACTTGCAAAACGACTCATCAGAAGAGGCTACTTCAGAAATCATAGACGAACTGAGAAACCATTCCGATCATCAGTACTGCTGGGAAGATTGCACCTTCGCCCCTTTTTGGTTTTCGCTTGCCGCAGAAGGCCACCTCTGCGAAGCCTTGATTGATCCTGTGATCCAGTTATACGAGGAAAATCCAAATGAAACGGACTGGCTGTTTGAACAGGGACAGTATCTGATTGGGAAACTGGCTCAGAGGTACCCGGACCTGACGGCACAGAAGTTACTGGATGCGATGGAAAAGGATGCTGCAAAAAATACAAAAACCAGTATATTTTACCTGTTTGACGCCTTCTACTTTTGTGATCCTGCGCAATACAAGTCACGTTTGCTTGCACTTCTCGAACGTGACGACCTTTCATGGTTTGAACCGCTGGCTGCCACTGTCGCTAATCTGCACATCGCAGAAGCACTTCCTGTATTGGAAAGAAAATTAGAAAAACTGCAGGCAAAGCCAGAGAAAGATCTAAGGCGCCATAGGTCTCTTATAGAAGTAGAGGAAGCAATTCAAATCCTTAAGGGCGAGATAGTACTTGATCCGGACACTGTAATGCCTCTCAGTCTGACACGTGAAATATCCTGGCAAGAGGAAGTCAAACGAAAGGAAAAAGATTTTTATGAAAACGAAGGCCGCGGCGATGATTTCAGATTTCAGAATCTTCTTGATCAGTTTCCTGCAAGGTCAAAGGAACGGCCGCTATTTTCGACCATGAAACCCTATGTTAAAGAAGAAAAACCTGGACGAAATGAACCTTGCCATTGTGGAAGTGGCAAGAAATATAAAAAATGTTGTATGGATAAAGACGGGTAGTGCATCGCAGCGGGGAAAGAATTTTCTAGGATAGTTATGTAATAATGATAGCGAACCTATGGGGGAATGACGAGTACTTTTTCATTATCGTCATTCCTTACGCAGCGTAGCGGAGATCCGAGACCGGCGAAAAGGAATCCCCTCAAACAGGGACGTAATAGTAATCGCTAGCAGAAATTTAAGCTTTCCTTTGGCTGAATGCTTCAACTCCTCATCAATAAGTTCACTGCTAACCTATGGATTCCGGCCTTCCAGTCTCGGATATTTACTCCTCTTTGCTCCATAAATTCCGCGCCACCCCGAAGTTATCCCTATGGGAAAGACATCCCTATGGGGGAATGACGGTCACATTTTAAGGGGGTCCTAACTCTAGGGGCCGAAAGCTCATCCATAATTTAGGAAACCTCTTTTTGTTTTTCAGGTTGAATAGAGGATGACATTTAATTATCCTCCCATATTAAACACCAAAGACGGCTCGGTCAGACGAGTCGGATTTGAGATCGAATTTGCCGAAGTAAGTCTTGATCAGGTTGCTAATTCTATAATAGGGCTTTATGGGGGCTCAATACAAGTATATAATAAATTTTATCAAAAAATTACCAATACATCTCTGGGTGATTTTTCCTTGCAGATTGATGCACGGGTACTTACAGAAAAATCATATGAAAAGATATGGAATAAGGCCGGCTTAAGACCTGAAGAATTAACCTCGAGAAGAAGAAATATAAACAAAAATCTTGAAAATACCCTCGATTCAATTGCCTCTTTAGTAGTGCCTTATGAAATAAGCACTCCCCCTGTCCCAATAGATGAACTGCCCAGATTGGAACCGCTGCGGAATGCCCTTTTCCAAATAAAAGCGAAAGGTACCTCCTCCTCATTTTTATATGCATTTGCTACTCATATTAATCCTGAACTTCCCGTTTGTGATACAAAAACTATTTTGTCTTATACGCGTGCATTTTTGCTTTTATACCATTGGCTATCTGAAAAATCAGCGGTAAATATTACTAGGAAACTAACTGCTTTTATAAATCCCTTTCCCGACGAATATTTTTCTTTGGTGCTTGATCAAAACTATAACCCGACATTTGAGAAGTTTGCCAACGACTATTATTTCTTCAATCCGGACAGAAATAGGCCATTGGATTTATATCCGGTTTTGGCATTTATAGACAAAGATAAAGTAGATACATTTAATGATTTGGGTAAAGTCAGCGCAAGGCCCACATTGCATTACAGAGTCCCAAATAGTTTGATTGATGACCCTACATGGTCTCTTGCAAAGGAGTGGAATTTGTGGGTAATGGTAGAGCAGTTGGCGAATTCTCCTACTGATATTGAAAATTTAAGCAGGGAATATTTAATGTTAAGAAAAGATACCGTGATCCGTTTTAAAAGGAAATGGATAAACAAAATTGAAACCTGGATGGATGCCAAATAATAAAAAACCACGTATTGGAGTAACAGGGCCCGACAAAGGAGGAAATGCGGCGTGGATTTTTACAGGATTGTCCATATTTCTTGCAGGCGGAATCCCTGTCAGGGTAAGGCCTTCAAACCCGAAATCTATTGACAAACTTCAGGGTTTGGTTATAGGAGGTGGAGCTGATATTGATCCTGAAGCCTATGAAAATGAAAATTTTTTCGACTCTTATTTGAAGGAAACTTTACAAAATAAGAAAAGGAGCTTTAAAAGTAGGATCAAAAGCTTTATTAAATTTCTGATATACCCTATAATATTCCTCATAAGGAAAATACTAAGTCGCAAAGGTAAATTCCTTGATAAGGAAAGAGACGTCTTAGAATTTAGTCTGGTAAATCAGGCGGTAGTCAAAGAACTGCCTTTGTTGGGGATCTGTAGGGGTGCCCAGCTCCTAAATGTGTATTTCAAGGGAGATTTGTATGATGATATTAGCTCATTTTATCAGGAAGAGTCAATAAGAGAAAGCATATTTCCTGTGAAAAAAGTTTTTTTGAAGTCAAGAAGCAAATTAGCCAGATTAATAGGAGTCGACGAGCTATATGTAAATGCACTTCATCATCAGGCTGTAAAACAAGTTGGAGAAGGTATTGAGGTTGTTGCTGAGGAGCCTAACGGCGTGGTTCAGGCTATAGAATCGTCTCAACATAATTTTATTATAGGTGTTCAATGGCATCCTGAATACCTTATAACAAAATCTATTCACAGAAAAATATTTCGAGGACTTATCCAAAACGCTAAAACACCGGGTGCTTTGGCTACATTTGCTTCCGCACCAAATAATTAATGCGGCTTTACAAATTGAGGATTAATAATTCTCATTTCATAAAGCCGCATTTTTAACAAGCTATTTATAGCTCGAAAGTATTTAATTCACGTCTTATTTAAAGATAACTTCTAACTCAACCCTTCTGTTCGCTTTTCTTCCCTCTTTCGTTGCATTATCCGCCACGGGATGGTCTGGCCCCAATCCCTCTACTATAAATCTTTCTTCGCCAAGTCCCTGAGCAATAAGGAAATCAGCAACAGCTTGCGCCCTTTCCTTTGACAATCTCACGTTGGTAGTTCTATTGCCAACATTGTCAGTATGCCCTACAATATGCAGTTTCCAATCGGGTTTCAACTTTAGTAAATTGGCCAATTCGACCATAGAAGTATAAGATGACAAAGCGATTTTAGCTTTGCCAGACTCAAATTCCAGATTGGTAAATGCTGTGTTCAAAATCTCTTGCTCTTCCTCCTTTATTTCAGGACAACCCTTATTTTCAACAACGCCCGGAATTAATACACATTCATCGTTAAGGTCTATTACACCGTCTCCATCTGAATCTGTGTAAGGGCAACCAAGATTTTCGGTTGGCCCGGAAAGCTCAGGACATTTATCTTCATTATCAAAAATACCATCACCGTCACTATCAGGACAACCATTTTTAGCTACCGATCCAGGAAGGTCAGGACATAAATCCTCGCTATCAATTACAGTATCGCCATCTTTATCAGGGCAGCCTTGATGTTCTAAAGTTCCAGCTACATCCGGACATGAATCTTCGCTGTCCTGGATTCCATCGCCGTCTGTATCGGGACAGCCTTTGAAACCTGCCAGACCTGCTACTTCGGGACATAGATCGTCTTTATCTATGATACCATCGGCATCCGCATCCGGACAGCCTTGCAATTCAATTAGCCCGGGAACATCTGCACAAGCATCTTCGCTGTCCTGTACCCCATCAGCATCACGATCAGGGCATCCTTTGAATTCCCAAACACCTGGCACTTTTCGACAAACATCTTTTCTATTGGATACTCCGTCTTTATCCTTATCTCTCTTCTTATGATAAGGCAATCCAAATCTCGCTGCTACATGGAAATCAAAGCTTTTAGGATCTTTACCAAAAGCGAAATTGCTTAGGACATCACGAGAACCAAGAACAATATTACCTATTCTCAAAGAAACCCCTGAATTAAGATTTGCGAATTTATCGTACGACACAGGTAGTGCTAATCCGAAGGTTTTTCCTTCTATTCTCGGGGTTAAAGCCAAGGTACTTATATACCTACTCTTCTCTTTATCAGAAGCACCTCCCCGTAATGCAAGTTGTGAGGTAAGGTTCAGGTAAAACCCTCCGGCAACATGATAATCCAATTCTCCTAAAAGTCTGGTAGGAAGGCCCATTTTGTAAGAACCACCTCTTTTGAAATCGAAATACTCTTCAAAAATTTCGTCTATATCGCCCTCTAATTCATTAATATCCAGATCGTCTAAATTTCCAGTAATTCGACCACTTTCGTTATTTCTATTGTATTTTATCCCTCCAATATCTAAAATTGAGAAGCCAACCTTAAGTTTATATTTATTTTTATCCCTTCTGATCAGGCTGTCTTTCCCATCCATTTCATATCTGTATTTTTCAATATTGGGCCTGTATTCATAAACAACACCCAAATCTAATCCCAAGCCTAAATTTTGGAAGGGCTTATAATCAAATTCCTCATCCTCGATCGATATATTATCAGAAAAGCCAGTCTCAACATCAATGTTTGCTACCTCAACTCTATCATCAGTAAGTCCTGAGAATCGCAGATCGGAAATATAAGTATATCCTGATGCGAATCCGGTCAACAATTTAACAGTTCCACCTACCTTTAGAAATTTCGTACCCTTATCAAATACTACCCTTCCGTAGGTGAGGCCGAGTTCTCCCCATGCATGAGTTTGAACATACATATTGCTCAAATCAAAAGAATCATTAGGGTCAATTACGAACTCATCTTCCTCAGATATTTTATCCAACAAATCTGCCGATGCAGCACTGAAGCCATCAAAGTTGCTCACTGCCCGCATCCTTAAGGTAATCGCCATGGCGTGTTTTGGGCTTAAGGTCAGCATAAAAGAAAGAGGCGCATAACTATCTGTAGATAAATACCCGCCCTTGTCACTTCCATTGGTATTTCGGATAAACCTATCAGATTCGAAATCAAATTTCTTGAAATCTGCTGCGGGAATAGCATAGTAATTATTGCTAAAATAGGAACTAACCCCTATAATGTTCATTTGGAATTTATACCGGCTATCTACTATAGACGCAGGTTGAAAGCTTATACCCTGAACACCTGCATAGTTACTGGAATGTAGTCCCAGCCAATCCTGCGCAGCCAGATCATTCAAAGTGATAAGACATACAATCAATAAGTAAATTTTTTTCATCTAAAACGCTTATATTAACAATTTTTTAAGTTAAAATATTCGAGTGCTGGCTTTGGGGAAAATGCATCTCTTCTTCTATAATAAGGAGCAGTCAATGGTCACTCCAAATTTTTTCTTTCTTAGTATCAGTGTTTGTTCTAAAAGAGAATTATAATTTATTATAATTGTACAAATATCAATTTTACCTTTTCAAAGGACTTCGAATAATTCTTGGCAATATCACATTATTCTATTTTCTTTTTTTGTGATTATATTATTAAAGAATACAATGTAATTTTTCAGAAAAAATGGCAGCCAATAAAATAACAGGGGATCGTGGGGAACAAATTGCCGTCGATTATATTCAGAAAAAGGGGTACGAGGTTCTAAAGAGAAACTATAGGTATAAAAGAGCGGAAATTGATATCATCGCCAAAGCAAACAATTTGTTAGTCTTTTTTGAGGTAAAAACCAGGTATGGTCTTCACTTTGGATATCCGGAAGAAGCTGTAGATGAAAAGAAGGCCGAAATGGTTATTATGGCGGCTAATAATTTTATCTATGAAACAGAGTGGGAATCTGAAATAAGATTTGATATAATTGCGGTTTCTTTAGATCAGGAGTTAAAAATCGATCATTTTGAAGATGCTTTTTTTTGATTAGCTTTTTATGAACTCTGTTACTCCTTTGTATAGCTGGCTGTCTTTTTTTTGAAATTGCGTAATCATCTCTTGGTGCGATTTTCCTGGTGCCTCATAGAATATTACCTCATCGTTTACTTTCTTAAGCTTTTCTGCAAAATATTTATTGTCGGCCAAAAGCATGGGATAAGATCTGCTGCCGACCATTATAAAGAAGGGAATTTTACGGTTAGTTATAAAATTTAAAGGGGAAGCAGATTTCCAAATCTCCGGGTCTTTTGTAAAAATCTTCTCTATATGGCTCAAAAATTCATTTCCATGCTTTTTGATCATATGGCCGATATTCAGTCCAAAAGCATCTATCAGCAAAACTTTTGCAATCTTATTGGCTATTCCAACTTTGTTAAAATAATCATTGTTCAACGCTACTAAGGCACCAAGATGACCACCTGCAGAATGTCCGCTAATAGTGATTTTGTCGGGATTTCCGCCATACAAATGGGCGTTTTCGGCAACCCATTTAACTGCTTTGGCACAGTCAAGCGCCATCTTTTGAAAGTTGACCGAATCTCCTAATCGATAATTAACATTGATGGTCATTATGCCATAATGTGCCATATTTCTCCCCAGCACAGCGTACGGGTCTTTGTTGCCATACATCCACGTTCCGCCATGAATAAATATCAAAATAGGGAAGTTTGAATTCCCGTTTCCTTCAATCGGAAAGAAAAGATCTAAGAGGTGCCTTGTATTATCGAATTCAGGATCCTTTTCAGGGACATATTTTATATCTAATACTTCTGCCACCTATGAGATTTTAATTGGACCCGTATAGTTCGGTTGCTTTAAACTTAGTCTATTCAAATTTCGCACATTATTTTAACGCAGTTTTGAGGTGCATAAGCTTTCTCACGGTTATTAAAAGGGAGATATTGTCTTCTATTTCGGAAAATCTCAAAACTCCTGCCCCAGACCCGCCAGCTGGCGGGTCAAATATAGCCATGGGTTTTAACCCGTGGTTATTGAAATGGCAGGATGCTGCAAAACATAAATTAGTTCAGTTAAAAACAAAAATTCCCGGAAAATGTTAGTTCCCGGGAATTAAATGTATAAAAGAAA
>CAMPJM010000107.1 GCA_946886805.1 uncultured Flammeovirgaceae bacterium
CCTTTGGAGCAACAGGAAAAAGTTTCTGTTTGGGAAATGGTAAGAATGATAGCTACGGCAAGAATAATGATGCCAAAAGCAATGGTAAGATTATCTGCTGGCAGGGTAAGGATGTCTGTAGAAGAACAGGCCTTATGTTTTATGGCAGGAGCTAATTCTATTTTTGCTGGCGATAAGCTGCTCACAACACCAAATCCTGAAAATGATGCTGATAAGAAGATGTTTCAAACCTTAAATTTGAGACCAAGAGCAGCATTTAAGGGAGAAGCATCTGTAAAATTCGAACAAATACCTTTGTAGTATCTTTTCGCTAAGATTCGCATATTTTGGCCAAAGTTTCAAAGAAGTACGAAGAGCTAAAAACGAAACCTGTCCTAGAGAAGATCGTGGGTACTACGCAATTTAAAGTGCAGTTTTTGCGCTCTTTGCGTTTTTAAAACTCAATTTATCTTTGCGTGGAGCCTTTGCCCCGAAGCATGTCGGGGGCTTGTCCGGTTCGGTATAAGGGAATATTTTTCTCACATGGGCCAGCCAATATTTAGCTTCTATTTTAAAATTTTAGAAGCTGATCTGCTTGTTTATCTAACAGCCCTAGATATAAATCATTTACAAGAGCACTCTCGTCCATATGTTTCTCTATTCTGGATAATTTCGGTTTTAAAGGCATCACATGCATGCCTAAATAATTGAGGATATCGGTAAAGTGGCTTAGGGCGAGGCTTGCTCCTTGCAATCCTGAGGAAATGCCCACAAGCGCACCCTTCTTTCCTTCAAAACTGCTGGGATACCGTAAGCCGTCGATAAAGGCTTTTAAAACCCCTGGAAACGAATTATTGTATTCAGGAATAATAAAAACAAATCGTTCCGTAGCGTCTATTATTTCCTGAAAAGCATTAAAATCATTGTTAAGGCCTGAGTTTTCGTATAAAGCGGAATAAATAAAATCAGGAGGAAGTGTTCCCAAATCCAGGATTCTGCTTTCCTCACCTTTTTTCTTAAGAATATCCTGATAATAGAGGGCTATTTGCGATGAAACTGAATCTATGCGGTTTGTTCCCGAAATAATGGTGATCATGCTTTAATAGAAAATTGATTCAAAACGATTTATAGCGAATTTCCATCTTTTCGTTATAAAACCAAACTAAATAATTATAATTGATTTGATGTTTTAACGCCACCAATTTGAAATCGTCTTTTTCTGTTGACTATATTTAACTTTTCACTTATTCGCATGATTTAGGAAGTAGCAAAAAACATTGACATTAAATTATAAAAGAATATAGACATATCTTTCACCTCTATCTGTTTAATTCCCCCTCCAAACACTTGGTTGTTAAAATTTCCGAATAAATATTAATTACCTGAATTCCGATATTCAACCGGCGAGACCCCTACATGTTGTTTGAACACCCGTGTAAAGTGTTGAGGATATTTGAATCCCAGCCCATAGGCGATTTCACTGACTGATTTCTTGGTATCAAATATCCTTTCCTTCGCAACATCTATCAACTTGAGTTGTATAAATTCGTGAGCTGATTTACCAGTCTCCTTTTTAATCAAATCGCCAAAATAGTTGGGTGAAAGGTTAAGTTCGCCTGCGCAGTAGGCAACAGATGGTAAGCCTTCAGTCTGTGGTTTATCAGAGGAAAAGAAACCATGGAGCAATGCTTCGAACCTTTCCAGGATTCCTTTGTGGATATCGTCACGGGTAATGAACTGCCGATCATAAAACCGAACGCAATAATTCAGGAGCAGTTCAATATTGGAGGCCACCAGGGTTTTGCTATGTTTGTCAACAGCATGCTCTAATTCATACGCTATTTTAGCAAAGCAATCCAATATAATTTTACGTTCCCGGTCAGACACGTGTAGTGCTTCATTCACATTATAGCTAAAGAATGTATAGTCGTCGATATGAGGTCCCAAAGAGGTTCCTCGAATCAAGTCGGGATGGAAAACAACGCCGTGACCCATCGGTTGGTATAGTTCTTCGCTACTTGACTCAACACCAATCATTTGTCCCGGAGCAATGAATACCAATGTGCCTTCCTGATAATCGTAAGTATTTTTTCCATATCGCAGATCGCCACAGTTTACATCCTTCAGCAAAACCAAATGGAAGCCAAAGTAACTACGCTTTAGCTTCCTTGGTGCGGCCTTTGAGAAGTCAATCACACTTACCAAGGGATGCAAGGTTTCGTGATTGTTGAATGTATTGTATTGGCTGACGGTATCGAACTTCAATGGCTCTTCCATAAAAATAATGTTTTAAATTTTTACTCAAAGCTAAAGTTAAGGAGTTCTCCGCGTACATTATTCATAAAATCAACAAATCAGTGAATTTGGTAGTTAAACCAGTAATTTGTATAAGCCTCCCGTCAAGGAAAAGCATGATCTTTGAAATGTCATAAAATGGGAGAACAGCATCCATTAATGCCATTACAGACAAAGAGCATCAGGAAGAAAGAGCCTGAAAACTTCTGCAATCTATTGCCAAATCAATATTACTTAAATCAATAAATTATATAACCCTTAAATAACAACCGAAATGAGAACATCAATTATCGGACTATTATTAATCATCCTGACTGCGCAATGGTCCTATGCACAAAATTCTTCCGCCGAACAGGAAATCATCAATCTCTCCGAAAAGAAATGGCAATGGATGGCAGATAAAAATGTAGATGAGCTGGCAGATCTCTTCCATGAAAAGGCAGAGTTTGTCCACATGGGTGGGTCCTGGGGTACCGAGCAGGAACTCAATATCATTAAAAGCGGAGGAATTTGGTACAAGAAAGCAGATATTCATGAAGTGTCAGTGAATATTATTGACAATACTGCCATTCTTTTGAACAGAATTACGCTGTTGGCCGAGGTTGGTGGCAATGAGGTTAGCAATCCCTTTGAGGTTACAGAAGTGTATGTGAAAGAAAACGGCACCTGGAAATTGGGTTCACTCTCGTTCACCAAGCTGCTTAATCCATAGTATCAAATGAAAAGTACAAAAACAATAAATTAACCCGTTTTTTGAAATTAAAAAAAGTTGCTGTCATTCAGAAGGAAACCTGTTAAAAACTAGCAGTAGAGCATTGTTGAAGTACTAATGCTAAATTAACCTCGCTGCCATTGTTCAACAAGTTCCTTACAGGATGACAAAAGGAGGCTTTTGAAGCCAATTCTCACAACAGGTTGTCAAATTAAAAAATCAAAATAATTATATAGCCTTAAATACAATCAAAATGAGAACATCAATTATCGGAATATTTTTAATCTTTATGAGTGCGCAGTTGTCCTTCGCACAAAGTTCTGCCACTGAACAGGAAATCAAGGAACTTTCTAAAACGAAGTGGCAATGGATGGCGGACAAGAACGTGGACGAACTTGCAGAGCTCTTTCACGATGACTCAAGATTTGTCCATATGAGCGGAACCTGGGGCAAGGACAGGGAGCTGGAGATCATCAAAACCGGGAGCATTTGGTACAAACAAGCTGATGTTAAGGATGTTGTGGTAGAGCTTTTTGACGACACTGCCATCCTTTGGAACCGCATTACGTTGGTGGCTGTGGTCCGGGGCAATGAGGTGTCGAATGAATTTACCGTTACAGAAATCTATCAAAAACAAGGTAAGGATTGGAAACTGTTGGACTTGACATTTAGCAGTGTGCGAGACACCCATAGCATTGAACATTAGTAGGACTAAACAATAAAATTATGAAAAAAAGAACTGAAAAGACCAATAGAATAAACCAAGCCACATTTGTTCTTACCATTGTGATGGTCGTGAGCCTCTTCGCTCTTCCTGTATTTGCGCAGGAGCAGGAAACAGGTTCGTATCCTGTCGGGACTCCTCTTGGAATAAAGACTGACAGTGGTTTTGAACCGATTTCCTCCAACGTAAAAGTCTATGGGGGCATCTACGGAGCGGAAAGTTGTTCGTATGACGCAGAGCGAGGTGTCATTGTGGTGCCAAACCGTGGTGCGCCGCAGAACGTCCAAACCAACGACGCCTGGGTTTCCTTCATCAACCACGACGGATCTGTACACACGCTACGATGGATTGGCATTCAAAACGCCGATGAAAGAAAAAACCTGTCACCTCCTCTTGTATTAAATGAGCCGTTTGGCAGCGATATCATGAATGGCATTTTATATGTCGCCGATCGTGATGGCGGTACCAGTAATGATGATCCAAGTGTCGCAGTCATTCGCCAGTTTGATATGAAGACTGGCGAGCCTGTGAAGGAAATCCGAATTGAAAATTCTCCATGGATCAATGACATCGAAGTGAAGGAAGATGGCACTATTTACGCCACACAGACGGGTGATTTTTTTGGTGCAAATCCAAACCCTGATACCTGGAAGGTTTGGAAGGTTACACCAGATGGTGAGGCAACTGTTTTCGTCCAGGGCCCGCCACTCAATGCACCCAATGGTATTGCCTTCGATCCGGATGGAAATATTGTGGTAGCTAATTATGGAAACGCTGATGTACTGACATTTTCAGAAAGCGGGGAATTGTTGAAAACAGAAAAGGCTGCGCAAGCGGGAAGCGATGGTCTCGTGATTATGCCCGATGGCACAAAATATATATGCAGTGTAAAGCATGGAGGGGTTTCCCGTATTCGTCCGGGTAAGTCTGCCGAGCTAATTGCAACCAACATTCCGAGTGCAGCCTCGATGTGTTACGATGCCGGAGCAAATCAGCTTGTGATCCCAATGAATGCAAACAACGGTCTCGCATTTATACCACTCGACTAATCATTCATATCAAAAACATCAATATTATGGGCATTAAAAACACCATCTTAAAAAAACACGATATGTATCCGTCCAATTCGCCTGCCATGCGCACGAGCCGCCTGCTCCCTGTTCTGTCCGTTCTTGCCGTGCTGCTAATTGCCGGATGCAACAATCAGACTCAAAAGGAGGAAGCGACCTCGAAGGTCGTGTGTGCTCCCGGCAATGGCGGCATTACCTTGCCAGAAGGATTTTGTGCAACGCTTGTTGTTGATAGCCTTGGCCTCCGCGCTGATCATAGCGCACGTCACATCGCCGTGGCATCCAATGGCGACATTTACGTGAAGACGCGCAGCAATGAAGGTGGCATTGTCGCCCTGCGTGATACCACAGGCGATTTTAAGGCAGACATTATCAAATATTTCGGTGATATGAATGAGACGGGAGACGGCATTCTATGGGAGACGGGTATGGCTATTCACAACGGCTATCTCTGGGCCTCCAACACCACAGCCGTCTATCGTTGGCCTATGCCCGAAGGCGGGGCACTCGTCCCCGAAGGTGAGCCGGAGATCGTTGTCAGTGGTTTTCCGGAGCAGCAATCGCACGCATCCAAGGCATTTACCTTCGACGACAATGGCAACCTCTATGTGGTTGTGGGCGCCCCATCCAACGCATGTCAGGAACAGGAGCGCACAAAAGGGTCTCCGGGAATAGAACCCTGCACGCTATTGGAGGAACATGGCGGCATCTGGCGCTTCGATGCGAACCAAACGGGGCAGACCTTCAGCGCAGACGCGCGCTATGCCACGGGGCTGCGCAATGTCGTCGGTCTCGACTGGAACATCGCCAATGATGCACTCTATGTAATGCAGCACGGGCGCGACCAGTTGCACACTCTCTGGCCGGACTTTTACACAGTCGAAGAGAGTGCCGAACTTCCCTCCGAAGCCATGTACAAGGTAAATGAAGGCGACCGGTTTAGTTGGCCCTACGGATACTACGATCATTCAAAAAATACGCTTATGCTTTCACCGGAATATGGTGGCAATGGAGAAATACCAATTTCTGAAAGTAAGTATGCGGGTGCGTTTGAAGATCCGGTCACTGCTTTTCCCGGCCATTGGGCGCCCAACGATTTGCTCTTCTACACAGGTGAGCAGTTCCCTGAGCGGTATAGGGGCGGGGCTTTCATTGCCTTTATGGGTTCCTGGAACCGTGCGCCGCTGCCACAGAAGGGTTATAAGGTTGTCTTCGTGCCTTTCGAGAACGGACAGCCCTCCGGCGACTACGAGACCTTTGCTGATGGTTTCGCCGGGGTAAAGCCGATCCCTGACCGGGGCGCGGCTGAACACCGCCCGATGGGTTTGGCCGTGGGACCGGACGGCGCGCTCTATATCTCCGATTATAAAAAGGGCCGCATCTGGCGCGTGGTATACACCGGAAAAACGGCACCGGTGGATGGTACGACAAAGGCGATGCCCACAGACACGATTGCAGCACCTTCCGCCGGGGCGGAGACCGCTTCATCACTCACCGGAGCAGCACTTTTCAGCCAAATGGCCTGCGACACTTGCCATGCCGTTGATCCTGATGACCCTTCCTCTACCGGCCCGTCCCTGTATGATCTCTATGGAAGTGAGGTGACCCTGCAGAGTGGCCTAACGGTGGTGGCGGACGAAGCTTATCTCCGGGAGTCCATCCTGCAGGCGGGCGCAAAAATCGTAGCAGGCTATATGCCCGTCATGCCGAGCTACGAAGGCCAGCTCGTAGAAGAAGAGGTGAGCCTACTCGTCTCGTATATAAGGTCTTTATAATGAAGATGAGAAGTCAACTCGTTCATTAATAAGCTCAAAAATCATGATATATAAATGGTCTTTTACATTGTTATTCACAGCATTCTTTGGATTGGTTTCTTGCTCAAAAGCACAAGAACAAAACGCAACCGCTATAGATGTGGATAAAGAAAACGTTTTGATCGTATATCTATCCCGCACCAATAACACAGAAGCCGTAGCCAAAATGATCCATAAAGAAGTAGGCGGAACCTTAGTGGAGCTAGCGTTGGAAAATCCATACCCGAAAGATTACGACGCCATAGTAGCGCAGGTAGACAGAGAAAATGAATCCGGGTATTTGCCGCCTCTTAAAACTGAAATTGAAAATATTCAAGATTACGATATTGTATTTCTCGGCTTTCCAACTTGGGATATGCAGTTGCCTCCACCGATGAAGAGCTTTTTACATCAGTATGATCTCGGCGGAAAAACCGTTGTGCCTTTCAACACCAATGCTGGTTACGGCGTTGGAAGCAGTTTCGATATAGTAGAGGAATTATGCCCCAACAGCACCGTCTTGGAAGGTTTTTCCACTAAAGGCGGCGTGGAAAGAGACGGAGTGTATTTTGTGATGGAGGGAGAAAAGCGTAAGGAAGTACAGGCTGAAATAAAGAAGTGGTTAGAAAGAATTGAGATAATTAATTAGCAGACAATGAATTTACCTCCAATTATGATGAATTATCAAAAAGTGGGTTTTAAAGCCAAAGAGCGTAAAGTAATCATTTCTCTTTTGATATTGACATTTTCGATAGTTAGTTGCTTTTCAGCTTCGGCACAACAACCAGAATGGACGGAAAACCGCCTAATGATCCGTATTGCAGAAATTGAGATAGACCCGAACTATCTGGAAGAATACAAAGCTATACTAGCAGAAGAAGCGTCTGCTTCTGTAAAACTGGAGCCGGGCGTAATTACCATCTTTCCAATGTATGAAAAAGAAAATCCAACGCAGGTAAGAATTCTGGAGATATATTCCGACCAGGCAGCATATGAACAACACCTAAAAACACCACACTTCCAAAAGTACAAAACCACTACGCTTAAAATGGTGAAATCATTAAAGCTAGTAGAAATGGAAGCCATAGATAAGTCAACAATGCACCTTATATTCAGAAAAATAAAAGAAGAAAAATGATAAACCGAAAATACATAAAAATATTCTTAGTACTGGGGCTTTTGATGTCCTGTTTAATAAATGACGTAAATGCACAACAAGCCTCAGATACAAATCGGCCTCTGGATGCGGAACAACAAAGTATCGTAACCATTGCGGCTCTTACCGCCAAGGGCGATCTGGAAAGATTAAAGCCCGCCTTAAATACAGGACTTGATGCAGGGCTGACAATCAACGAGATTCAAGAAGTAATACTCCATCTTTATGCATATGCTGGGTTTCCTCGCAGTATCCACGGGCTTCAAACTTTTATGACGGTCCTGGACGAACGGGAAGCCAGGGGGATTACCGATGAATGGGGTCCGGAGGCTTCCCCTATTACCGACACCCGTACGAGGTATGTACGTGGTAAAGAAATACTGGAAGAACTGGTAAAAACAAAGTTAGATGGGCCAAAAACGGGCTATTCTGCATTTGCGCCAGAAATAGAGGTGTTTCTGAAAGAGCACCTGTTTGCCGATCTTTTCGAGCGTGATGTGCTAACCTATCAGCAACGAGAATTGGTTACCATATCGGTACTCAGCAGTATTGGCGGGGTGGAACCGTTTTTGGGTTCACATATGAACATCTGTCTGAAACAGGGAATAACACCCGGTCAACTGCAACAAGTTGTGAGCATTATTAAGACAACAGTAGGTAAAAAAGAAGCAAAAGCAGCTCAGGTTGTATTGGATGAAGTACTTAAAAACCAAAACTGATAAAAGATGAACTATGTATTTAAAAAAATCCTGCCATTTACCCTTGTCGTATTTATTGCATGTAACAGCAATAATCATATAGATAATACAGCGGGGCAAGAAGCAAACCTTATTTTTCCAAAAGGTGAAAAAATCGAAAACAACAATTTTATTGGCAATGCCTGGGTAACTATGTTGATAGGAGCAGATAGCCTCAACCAAAATTCAGTAGGGAATGTAACCTTTGAACCCGGTGCGAGATCAAATTGGCATATTCATCCAAGTGGACAAATTTTAATAGCCACAGGAGGCGAAGGATACTATCAGGAAAAAGGTAGTCCGAAAAAAATCCTACATAAAGGCGATGTGGTAAAGTGCCCACCCAATGTTCCGCACTGGCACGGTGCAAGTCCCGATGAGGAATTTATTCAAATTGCGATCACTGGCAGACAAAACGGACCGACAGAATGGCTGGAACCCGTAACAAACGAAGAATATTTAGAGTAATTAAACTATAAAAATAAAATAGTTTTGGAAAGAGGAAACCAATAAAAGATAATTTGTCTTTAATGAATCAAAAGAGCAGCACCTATAAAATTTGTCTAAATGCTGGAAAAATATCAACTTTTACATGTCATTTTTTAATTCAGACAAATGGGTTGAAATCAGTATTTTTACAGCCTCATCCAGACCCTCTACGTGAGAGGGCTTCAATGGTCATATTTTTTAACAATTTTATTCAGTTTAAATAGCTTCACACAAGGGGTTAAATAAAAAAGTCATGCAAAATATAAACGAAGCGGTTGCCTACATCCAAAGTAAGGCTGATTTTAAACCTGAGACCGGAATAATTCTTGGGACTGGCTTGGGTTCATTGGTGGATATAGTGGATGTAGAATTTCAATTGGATTATAACGAAATACCACATTTCCCTATTTCAACCGTGGAAAGCCATTCGGGGAAGTTGATTTTTGGTAAGCTGGCCGGAAAACCAGTCGTGGTCATGCAAGGTAGGTTCCATTATTATGAAGGCTATAGCATGAAACAGGTGACTTTTCCTGTCAGAGTGATGAAGGTATTGGGCATTGAGAGATTGTTTATTTCTAATGCTGCGGGCAGTCTAAATCCTGATCATAAAATTAGCGATTTAATGATTATCAACGACCATATCAACTTGTTTCCTGAAAACCCTTTAACAGGAAAAAATTTAGATGAAATGGGCGATAGATTCCCCGATATGAGTGAACCTTACGATAGCAAATTAATAGAGCAGGCATTAAAGATCGTAAACAAATACACAATCGGTGCACATCAGGGCGTATATGTAGGTGTTTCAGGCCCAAATCTTGAAACGAAAGCAGAATATAAATATTTACGTACAATTGGTGCAGATGCTGTCGGCATGTCCACCGTTCCTGAAAGCATAGTAGCCCGACAGATGCATCTTCCAGTATTTGCCGTATCAGTTATTACCGATATTTGTACGCCCGGCAATGTGAAAGTAGTAACAGTCCCTGAAATAATAAAAGCAGCAAAAAATGCAGAGCCTGCTTTAATTAAATTGATGAGTGAAATGGTGGCAATGCAGTAGGGGAGTAAAGTTGATGAGGCTTTTGTGAATCTATTTCAAACCAGCTTGTTTCAAAATACTATTTTCTGTGCCAGAAGCTAAATCATCTGAAAGACGATGGGAAGAAACGGTTACCAAGCCTTTTTTAAGTGAGTGTTTAAATTGCCTATGACTTCCTTTTTGCCTGACAAGATACCAGCCATCTTTTTCAATTATTTTAATAATTTCTTTCGCTTTCACCTTAAGATTTGCATTTTAATTTTAAGGCAAAATTATACAAAGACCATAACTTCTGCTTCGCTGGAACTTTGGGGGATGTCTAACCCTTCTTCCTTCATTCCCTCCAGATGAAATTGTATTGCTTCGTAAATATTTTTTTC
>CAMPJM010000108.1 GCA_946886805.1 uncultured Flammeovirgaceae bacterium
CAAAGCGATGTAAAACAATTGGAAGAGGTGGTAGTAGTTGGATATGGAACGCAGAAAAAATCTGATGTTACAGGGGCTGTCGGAGTAGTTGATGGTGAAGACCTATTGAGAGCACCAGTAAATAACGCCATTCAAGGACTACAGGGAAGAGTTGCCGGCGTAAATGTATTTCTAAACTCAGGATCACCTACCAGTAGTCCCAGAGTTGTTATACGAGGAGTTGGAACCATTCTGGCAAGTTCAGATCCTTTGTACGTAGTAGATGGGGTTGTAATGAACGATGTGAGGTTTTTAAACCCAAATGACATTCAAAGTATGGAGGTCTTAAAAGACGCTTCTTCCACTGCTATTTACGGCTCAAGGGGTGCCAACGGGGTTATTCTTATCACCACAAAAAGAGGTGGGCAAGAAGAAGGTATCACGATAGGATATGATGGTTTTGTAAGTGTTGGAAAAATCAGAAAGAAAATGGATCTACTGAATGCGGAAGAATGGCTACAAGTAGTAGAAACAGGAATGGCGAATGTTCCCAAATACCGGCCTGGTGAGAGCGGAAATTTTTCCACTAACGATCGGAGATTATTTGACGCCGACGGAAACCCTCTATACGATACTGACTGGCAGGACGAAGCAACTAGAACCGCTATTTCACATAATCATCAACTATCCATTCAATCCAGATCCGAGAAATCTTCATTTGGGGCTTTTATGAACTATGCCAGAATGGAAGGAATCATGTTGAACAGTTGGATGGAACGAGTAAGTGGCAAGATTGCTTACGATGCTAAAATTAAAAAATGGCTCTCTGCCGGCGCTAACGTTCTTATTAACCATACTAAAGAGAATGAAGTTGAAGAAGGCGGCGGACATCAAATGCCAAGACGTACTATGATAGAAATGCCTCCTATTTTTCCGGTAAAATTTCCTGATGGTACTTGGACCAATAGCACTATGATTGATGATCCGTTCAACCTGGAAGGCATGGCCAACCCTGTACATGTTCTTGAAACACAGGAAAGGTTACGAAGACGTACGCAACTGTTCGGTAATGCTTTCTTAAATTTTCATATTTTACCTGGTTTGGATTTAAGAACACAGTTTGGCTTTGATCGCCATACCAGAAATTTTCAGGAATATTACCCCACAGACCTGTTGAACATTTCTTCTCCTTTGGGAAGAGCATATATATCAGATGAAATTGAGAATTACTGGCAGCAGGAAAACTACCTTTCTTACAACAAAGAATTTGGCGAACATCGAATTAACGCGGTTGCCGGATTAAGTTGGCAAAAACGTGTTTTCGAGTCTAACTGGTTCGAAGCACGGGGGTTCTCTGATGAATTCTTTAGATATAATAACATTGGTGCAGCCAGTGAGCCCGGGCAACCTGATTCCCATTTCGAGGATTGGACAATGAGCTCTTATTTTGTGCGCGGTAGTTATGCTTTGATGGATAAATATTTGGTTACGATAACTGCCAGAGCCGATGGCTCCTCCCGCTTTGGAGAAGGCAATAAATATGGTTTCTTCCCTTCGCTAGGTTTGGGATGGGTATTGTCAAATGAATCTTTCATGGAAGGCATAAATGCAATTGACGAGTTGAAGCTAAGGTCTAGTTATGGTGTAACCGGAAATACGGAAATTGGAGAGTACCTGTCGCTGGCAACAGTATCGGCTGGTACGGTTTTGATCGGAGGCGAGCGGGCTCCCGCAACTTGGGTAGCAAGATTACCCAATCCTGAGTTAAAGTGGGAACGCACCACTACCTTTGATATTGGCTTCAATGCACGTTTGTTCAATAGCAGATTGGTGTTAGAAGGAGATTACTATCATAAACTTACCACAGATTTGCTTTTAAACAGACCCGTCCCGAATAGTACTGGTTATGGTTCTGTTCTCGACAACATAGGTTCTGTTTCAAACAAAGGATTTGAGTTTCTTATAACAAGCCGAAATGTTCAAAGTCCGAATTTTAACTGGGAATCAACCTTGAACTTCAACTACAATAAAAATACAATTGAAGAATTAGGTGCAAATGACGAAGATATCTTTCCTGGACCAAATTGGGTTTCTGGTAGCCAAACCATCTTAAGGGTTGGAGAGTCTTTAGCATCTTTTTGGGGATATGAGAGAATCGGAATATGGGGAACAGATGAAGCTGATGAAGCTGCTTTGGTTGGTGCTGTGCCTGGTGAGGCCAAGAGATCAGCAGAAAGAAAAATTCTGGGCAAAGGTTTGCCAGATTGGACAGGTAGTTTCATCAATACCTTTACGTATAGGAATTTTGACTTAACGGTTGATTTGCAATTTGTATATGGTGTGGATATTCTTCAACAATTCTACCATTCCACAGAAGACAGATCAGGGATAGCGAACGGGTTACGCACTATTCTAACTGAAGGTTGGACTCCAGAAAATCAGAATACGATGGTGCAGGAAATCAGAAATCAAGCTTATGCAGGGCAAAATAGTGAGGTTGATAGTCGTTGGGTAGCGGATGGTTCTTATTTAAGAGGAAATCTCATAACCTTGGGATACACTTTGAGTCCCAGCACCTTAGAAAATTTAAACCTGGTGAGCTTACGCCTTTATGCGAGTGTTCAAAATGCCTTTGTTGCACATTCAGATGAATTCCAAGGGTATGATCCTGAAGCTACGTCGTGGGGTGGGGATCAATGGGGACAAAATATATTTTTCTTTCAATATCCAAAACCCACCACTTATACTTTGGGTGTGAATTTTCAATTCTAATTGATTCTAAACCGAACAATCATGAAAAAAACATATATAATAATATTATTAATTGGCCTATTTAGTTTTTCCTGCTCTGATTTTCTTGAAGAAGCTCCACGATCGGAATTGGATGTAGATCGAGATTTTCAGGTTTCGGCACATGCTTACAGTGCAGTTAATGCACTATACAGAACCGGTGCATCTCAATTATATGATGGCGGTTCCTATAGCGGGGCTCCGGCAATGTTGGGGAACTATATGTCAGGCTTTTTTGACAATCAATACAAGGGACAGGAAGTGCACGTGCAACATGCTCAACAACTCACTTTAAATGGGGATAATCTCGCAGGCTACCTTGGCGATAGATGGAACGATCTGTATAGGGGAATTTCCCGCGCCAATAATGCTATAAAGAATATTCCCACTACACCCGGGCTAACCGAGACGGAGGTCAACAGATTAAGTGCTGAGGCAAAATTTTTCAGAGCGATGAACTATTATTACCTTGTAAGGATGTTTGGCCCTGTTCCAAAGGTGACGGAACCTTATTCATCTCTGGAAAACCTGTATGTTGAAAGAAGTTCTGTAGCAGAAATTTATGCGCTGATTGAAGAAGATTTGCGATTTGCTGTAGATCAGGGTGAGTTGCCGAATATGGCCATGGGAAACAATGGTGGTCGTATCACGCAAACTACTGCGGAGACTTTGCTGGCAGATGTCTATCTTACCATGAGTGGCTTTCCATTGCAGGCCGACAAATACGCAGCAGCAGCTACAGCAGCAAAAAACGTTATAAACAGTGGTGTTCATAGCCTGATCCAACATGAACGTGATGGAGAAGGAAATTTAATTGCTGACAACAGTGCTTATAATAAAATAAGAAAGGGTGATAATCTTCCTGAGGAATACATCTACTATAGAGAATATATGGTGGGTATTGCCACTTCAACTTATACCGCCTGGACTTTACCCGTTTCTATGACACAATATTCCGCTTATGCTGTAACCAATAGTGCTTACCAGCCACGGCCTACTTTTTTAGAAGGGTACGACGCTGATGAGGATCTTAGAATTCAGGAAAAGCAATATTACCATTCTTCTTTGACCTTGGAAGAGGGTGAGGTAGTAGAATTTGCTATAACTCCTTATTTATGGCAAGATGAGACTGCAGCTTTTGAGACGGCAAGCTCTGGAAAAGATGTTGTAATTTATGGATATGCTGATGTTTTATTGATTGCAGCAGAAGCAATAACGATGTCGGAAGGGGTGGTAACTCCAGAAGCTGTTGACTATCTTGCGCAGGTAAGAGGAAGGGCTTACTGGCAACAAGATATCGAGGATATTAAGGCTGAACTCACTGCCCTGTCTCCTGAAGCTTTTGTGGAAGAAGTATGGAAAGAAAGATACAGAGAGTTGGTATTTGAGTTTAGGTTGTGGTCTGACATGGTGAGAACCAGAAAGTTTCCTGAAACTTTGAATGGTGACATTAATTTCGTCGACCTTATTGGACATACCAATAGCTGGGGTAAAACTATAACAGAGAATAATTTAATATTACCAATTCCAGAAACAGAGAGACAAAGAAACCCAAGCTTAGGCGAACAAAATCCGGGCTATTAGTTGAAAACACAAATTAATAATTAAAGTGAACTTACGGCGGCAAAACATATTTGCCGCCGTAATCTATATATCATAAACCAGCTCTTCTTGTGTGCTATAAGGCTTTTCAGCTACGGCTTTAACAGTAACTCAGAGCAATAGCGACAATAGTGCATATTAATTTTTTTAAAGACCAGTACCCAGAGCTACTAAGATTTACAGTATTGCTATCATGCCATGGACAAACATCGGAATGGTGGTAAATTTCTTGTATAATATCAGATTTAAAGAGGGTTACTTCCTTAAAACCCACTACCCGACTTATAAAAAGCTAAAAATCCAATGACGAGAAAATATTTGATCGCCCTCCTCCTATTTTGTTCATGGAAGGTTTATTCACAACCGGCAAATAGTGAAATTAACAACGACCCAATCGAATATGTAAATATATTAATGGGTACGGATTCGAAACATAGCCTTTCCAATGGCAATGTGTACCCTGCAATCGCTCTGCCTTGGGGAATGAATTTCTGGACTCCCCAAACAGGTAAAATGGGAGATGGCTGGGCCTACGAATATGACGCAGATAAGATCCGGGGATTTAAACAAACCCATCAACCTTCTCCCTGGATGAATGATTACGGGCAATTTGCAATTATGCCAATAACCGGAAGAATCAGATTTAATGAGAATGAAAGGGCGAGCTGGTTTTCCCATAAATCAGAGACTGCGAAACCTTATTATTATAGCGTTTACCTGGCAGACCATGACATCACTACGGAAATAACACCTACCGAGAGAGCTGCCCGCTTCCGGTTCACTTATCCCGAAAGCGATAGTGCATACGTAGTGGTCGATGCTTTGGACGAGGGATCTTATATAAAGGTTTTGCCTGGCGAAAATAAAATCGTTGGCTATACGACCAAAAACAGTGGAGGCGTTCCCGAAAATTTTAAAAACTACTTTGTCATACAATTTGACAAACCATTTTCATATTCGGCCACCTGGTCGGGGAAGAATTTAAAGAAAGACGGTCTGGAAATACAGGATGATCATGTTGGAGCTGTGATAGGATTTAAAACCGCCAAAGGGGAGCAGGTCAATGCAAAAGTGGCCTCTTCTTTTATCAGTCATGAACAGGCAGCATTGAATTTACAGGAAATTGGCGATGATAGTTTTGAAACTGTTAAGGAAAAAGGGAAAGAAATATGGAACAATGAACTCAAAAGAATTCTCGTCGAAGGGGCTACAATAGATCAGAAACGCACCTTTTATTCCTGTCTTTACAGGTCTTTGCTGTTTCCAAGGAAATTTTATGAGATTGACAGTAATGGCAAGGTGGTACATTACAGTCCTTTTAATGGGGAGGTACTACCAGGATACATGTTTACCGACACTGGTTTCTGGGATACTTTCAGAGCGCTTTTTCCCTTTTTGAACATAATGTACCCTTCCTTAAATGCGCAAATCCAGGAAGGACTTGTCAATACCTACAAAGAAGGCGGTTGGCTTCCAGAGTGGGCAAGCCCAGGATATAGAAACGTAATGGTGGGGAATAATTCTGCCTCTGTAGTAGCAGATGCCTATATAAAAGGCGTACGCGGCTATGATATTGAAACTTTATATGAAGCTTTATTAAAGGGAGCTAATAATGCAGGGCCTTTAACCGCTGTCGGGCGGGCCGGAGCAGACTATTATACCAAACTCGGGTATGTTCCCTACGATGTTGACATTAATGAAAGTGCAGCCAGGAGCTTGGAATATGCATACGATGATTTTACTATTTATCAGTTAGCAAAAGCTTTAAACAGACCCAAGAAAGAAATTGATCTGTATGCAAAACGAAGCCAAAATTACCGGAAATTATTTGACAAGGAAACCGGTCTGATGCGGGGAAAAAATAAAGATGGCACCTTTCAGGAACCTTTTAATCCATTTAAATGGGGAGATGCATTTACAGAAGGCAACAGTTGGCATTATAGCTGGTCTGTTTTTCATGATATAGAAGGGCTCATTGACTTAATGGGTGGAAAAGACAATTTTGTCAGTAAACTGGATTCTGTATTTACCCTACCCCCTATTTTTGATGAAAGTTATTATAATGCTGTTATCCATGAGATCAGGGAAATGCAGATCGCCAATATGGGGCAATATGCACATGGAAACCAGCCGATACAGCACATGACCTACCTTTACAATTATGCTGGTGAGCCTTGGAAAAGCCAGTATTGGATCCGTGAAACGCTGGACAGGATGTATTTGCCAACTCCTGATGGGTATTGTGGCGATGAGGACAATGGTCAGACCTCTGCCTGGTATGTGTTTTCTGCAATGGGATTTTATCCTGTTTGTCCGGCAACAAATGAATATGTCATTGGTGCGCCTCTATTTAAAAAAGTCACAATATCCTTAGAAAACGGTAAGAAGGTAGTCATTAATGCCCCGGAAAATAATGCCGAAAATAAATATATCAAGGCTGCTTCTGTGGATGGAAAACCCTATACAAAAAACTGGATAAGCCATTCTGCGCTGATGGATGGGCTTACAATTGATTTTGAAATGGCACCCACGCCCAATAAAAAGAGAGGAATTAACAAGGAGGATTTCCCTTATTCGTTTTCTACCCGTGAAATGAATAAATAATGAAAGTTGGGTAAGGCGGTTGCCGTACTTTTTGCACCACGTCATCGCGAGTCGATTTTTTTTCATTTCAAAAAAAATTGATGCGGCGATCCCCCGAGGGAAGCTCTGCTTTACTAAACTTTCGATCTGCCAACTGGCGGACATGGAATGGTTTGGTAAAGCCCCTAACCTATTCGGCAAGCTTTACTAAACCTTCTCCATTTGTTGGCTAATATTTAGGAAATATTTACTAATGGCGCTTTATCGGGCTCTAATAAGGTTTAGCAAAGCGGAGTTTAGCAAGCGGAGTTTAGTACAAATGGTCATTCTGGAATTTTGGTCTTCTTATTCTTATAGACGACACTGTATCATTCAAAGGCCAATGTTTCAAAAGGAGCATTTTCAAAACTACCACTGGCAGTTCCGGGATTGGGCTTTGATCCATTTGTATTGATGCCGCTCACGTTAAACTTTCCTGAAACCAAACCTTTTATAACGCCACCTTCATTTTCTGTGATCGTGAAAGCAGTAATTGTAAGTGTTCCACTTTGAGAATGAACATCGTTATCCCAACCTTGCATGCTGGCCTCGGTATCTGCCGAAGGCTCCGTACCGGCAACTAAGGCCGTTCCGACCCCCAGGCAACTTTGTGGATTATCGAAACATTCTTTTTCATCCGCATAGTTGCCGATGTGAACTAAGGCGTAACTTCCAGGGGTTAGTACTCCCGAACTAATAGCTTTATTTCCAATTAACCCTGAAAGAGACACGCTACTTGGTTGAGAAGAAGAAGCTGCTAAACTGCTCATTGAAATACCCATGGTATAATATCCTTCCGTGTCTGTAGGTATTTGATGAAGTGAAAAATCGGCATCATTGGGATTTTCATCTGTCCAGGTGTTTGTTTGTCCTCTAAGAGTGAGGCTATATTTAGCTACGGTATTTTCTTCAGTTGCCCCGCCTGGATTTTCCAGATCATCATTATCATTGTCGCCGCAAGCAGTTGTGAGCATAGCCAGGAATAGAAAATAAACTGCAATCGAAATCTTTCTAATTTTCATATGTTAATTGTTTTAGCATGGGCATTTCATCATCTTCAATAGTCAAAAGTAAATATTTTTTTGCTAAAGCAGGTAAAAACACGGGCCTATTAAAAATCTCGTCCAAAGCCAGTGTTTTAATTGTGAGAAACCGGACTTAATGCTATTAAGTTAAGACGATTTACCCTTCTCTCTTTAGGAGAAGGATGAAGGATGAGGTATTTAAAAAACTTAACTTAATAGCATTGAAACCGAGTTCAAAACGTGAGCGGGATTTGGCCTGTTTCTTTCGAATTATGTTAAGAGCGTGTAAATTGTGGGCAATGTACCAGTATAAACCTGTTGCTATACTGATCTTGTTCTACCCAGCTAACCCTCAACCGATTTGAAGAACTTGCAGCCTTTAGATAATCTGGCTATATTTCAAATCGTGCCACTGGTAGACACTGCGGCAATAGCGCTAAACGTCTAAAACTTCGTCGCACAACAAAAAATAAAGTGATTTTTGCCTAAAATATGAATGATTTCCTACCGGTTATTGAATATATGTCGAGATATGTAGCACTTACAGACGATGAAATCAATAGGCTGATCCGTTTTTTCAAGATAACAAAAGTAAAAAAGCGACAATTTATAGTGCAACCGGGATTTGTGTGTAAGAGCAAAAGTTATGTGGTAAAGGGTGCATTTAGAGGTTATTTGGTTGATAAACAGGGCAAGGAACATACTTTAGCTTTTGCTATTGAAGATTGGTGGATTTCAGATTATAGCAGCTTGATATATCAGGAGCCTGCTACGCTGTTTGTTGAAGCCTTGGAAGATTCTATTCTCATACAAATCGATTACGAAGATGAACAAACGTTTTTGGAAGAAATTCCTAAACTGGAAAAATTCGAACGGATTATCACCCAACGTTCTTTAGCTTTCCATCAAAAGAGACTGCTTGCCAATCTTACCCAAACTGCCGAAGAGCGCTACAACGGGTTTATGAGCAAATATTCGGCGATTGCCAAACGAGTACCACAGTATGCTTTGGCTTCCTATCTAGGTTTTAGTACCGAGTATTTAAGCAAAATACGCAACAAAAAAACTAAAAAAGCTGATTCGATGAAATAAATGGTCATAGAAAACACTTTTATGCGTTTTGAACTTCCCAAAAGTTTCTCCAAATGAAAAACATAAAAGGATCAATAGTTTGGATACTTCGAAGAGTACGAAACAGACCGTTCTCCTGCATGGCAAAAACAAAATTGCAAAACCTTCGATCTGTCATGCTGACGATAGGAAGCATCTTGGTCTGTTTGCTTGTTCTATTGTCGTTCCTAATAAAGGCGCCGCTTACGAGCAGCTGCATTTTTGGGAAGCTTTAGGACGAAGCTCTGGCATTAGCATATAACGAAACGAACCAAGATGCTTCCCCGTATCCAAAGTACGGGGCAAGCTGTTCCGCCAGCTGGCGGATGACAAAAAGATAGGCTTGTAATCCCTGGAAAGGGCGCAGGCAGGAAATATTTACCACTCACCACAATTTTCTATAGAATCAAAAACTTAAAAAAGTTAACCTAGTTCAACCTTATTTCCTAATCCAGTTCATTTTTATCTTTCTTATTCCAGCCCACTTTTGCATTGTCAATAGTGACAAATAATAAAAACGAATAAAATGGCAATGCAAAAATCAATCAATTTCAACAATAAACTGGTACTTTCATTATTGTTATTCTTCTTTCTATTTTCGTCTAATACGACAACAATAGCAAAAAGTGGAGATGGTGTTCCCGAAGTACAGGTTTTTCACATTCAGAACTATTTCTCAGAGGCTTACCTTGTAAAAGGAAGTGGTGAGAAATTAATTTTAATTGAGACCGGTGTTCCAGTTGCGGGTTATCAGGACAGTTTAGTGAATTCAATTAAAAAACTGGGATTTAAACCTGAAAATATTGCTTTGGCAATTGTGACCCACGGACATGGAGACCACGCAGGAAATGCTAAATTCCTACAGCAAACCTTTCAGATCCCCATTGCAGGAAGTAAATGGGACATGGACAAATTCAATTCCGGTAAGACAGATCTATCAAAAAGCGAAGATGTAAGTATATGGGGAAACAGGCTTCGACCATACTCTGATTTGAGCTACCAAGCATTCACACCAGACATCATCGTTGATGATACCTCTCTTGATCTCACAGAATACGGCGTCAATGGAAAAATAATTCCGATAAAGGGTGGACACACACCCGGCGATTTACTGGTGCTGATTGGAAATAATCTTTTTGTTGGCGATGCTTTTGTTGGAACATTTA
>CAMPJM010000109.1 GCA_946886805.1 uncultured Flammeovirgaceae bacterium
TTTTTAAGCAGCTTTCCACTCACCCTCATCTTCCACAAGCCCTGCCTCGTCAAAGTCTGTCCAAACGCCATTCCCTTTTTTGTCCCAGGAGATTTCTGACCTAAGTAAGCCATCTGTGAAAAATTTGACATTGCCAGAAAGATCTTTAAAAGATTCGACCTCATATTTTTCATCCTCGGAACTAAATACAAGGAAATAGCTTTCGTCATTTCTGACTTCCCAAGTCCAACTTGCACTCATACCAAGCTCTGAAAACCATTCCATTGATCCGGATCTACCATCAGGATCTTGAATAACTTCCATAAACTTCAAATAATCTTTCCCGCCTTCTTTAATAAAAATCTCAAAAACCTCCTGACCTCCAGTTTCGGAGTATTGGTAGGCAATAGTGGCTCCATCGGCCCCTTCCCATTCATAAACGGTATAGCCGCCCATGATCCTTCCATTTGCTGCCGTAATAGGCTGATCGGTTTTCGTCGCGCCTTCTGGTACCATGAAAAAAGCGCCGTAAATGCTGAAAGACGTTGAGAGACCAACATAAGCTGTGGCCATTATAGCATGTGGGTCTTCAGATTCGGTCATTGCTTGCGGAACTTGTATTACAGTCGTTCCATCTTCATTAGCAAACAATCCAATTTGTGGATCTTCAGATTCTTCAACAATGGCTTTAGGTTCATCATCTTTTGAGCAAGAGGAAATAAAAACTGCAATTGCTAATAGGAATAGTGTTTGTTTCAAATTGTTCATGTTCATTAAATTTAAGTTGTGACTTTAATTAAGAGGAAAACGGACACCCGCAATTATTACAAGCTGGTCGAAACTTTCAATAATACTGTAGCTTAATTGCCCAAATGGCTTAATTGGAGAATCAATATCAAATTCTACGCCGCCGCCAAGATTCAGTCCTATTTTTGTTGTGGTCTCATTTTCCATTTCGCCTGAACCTTGAAATATGTTCGAAAAGTCAAAAGTTGGAACTGTGATAAAAGAAAAGTTAAGACCTGCTAATGCATAAGGTTTTATATTCCCGGTAGTATTAAAATAATAATGGCCATTCAAATCTACTTCCAACCATTTCAATTTGTAATCACCATACAATTCTTTTGGAAAAAAGTAGATAATGCCAGGTGCAAGGGCTATATTTTCTGTCACCATATAGGTTCCGTTCAAATTAATTCCCGGGCTCTCTATTTCAGATCCGTAGGCTAAGCCGCCGCCGATAGCGGCTTGCCCATTTGCATTTTGAGTAGTGGCAATTAAACCTAGTAAGCAAAAAAGGATTAAAGATTTTTCTATCAGTTTCATATTTATTTGTGATTAATATATAATAATACCACAAAAGAATATGAAAAATATTAGCTTAAAAAGCCGGAATGAGTTAACGGCAGAACTGGCTGGTTAAATGCCCGTTTGAATTAGTTTAAGTAAATTGTCCTTTTGAATTCGTGAAACAGGGAGCTTAACACCCTTCCCCATCACGACAACACCACCGTCAATTTTCAAATATTTTTTCAGGTGCATTAAATTGATTATAAATGACTTGTGGATTCGTACAAATTGACCTTCCGGTAGCACTTCGCCAAAATATTTTAAAGTTTTACTTGCAACCACTTTTTCACCCGAGCACAGAAATAAAGTAGTGTAGTTATCATCTGACTGACAATATATGATGTCCTCATAAGGTACTAGTTCAATCCCATTAGAATTTGGCACGGATAACTTTTTTATTGAAGTAGCATTGAACTGGGTATCTACTTCATTATAAATTTTGTCAACGGCGGCCTTTAATTCCTCCGGCATGATGGGCTTTAGTAAATAGGCATCAGCTTTAGAGCCCACTGCTTTTACAGCATATTTGCTATGAGCGGTAGTAAATACAATCTTTATAGTTTTGTCGTGAAGGACATCCAAAATATCAAAGCCTCCCAAGCCAGCCATTTCAATATCCAAAAACAACAACTGGGGTTTGAATTTATTAATCAATTTTATGGCTTCCAGACCATTGCGGGCAGTAAATATAATTTCAATTTTATCGTGATGGCCTGATTTAAGATCATAGGCTAGTGTCTCTATGCAATGGACTTCATCATCTATGATCCCTGTTTTTAATTTCATTCTGTATCCCTAGAATTAATTGAACGGGTGTTCGTTGGTTTTCACTTCCTATACTGCTTAAATTCGCACAAGGGGCTTATTATGTCGATTAGCTAATTTTATAACCAACAATTACCTTTTGCTGAACGGATTCGGTAAGTGATTCTCAAATACGCAGCTTTTTAAAAAATGAATATAGCCATTTTATTGATTTTTAGAAACATTCTACTTCTAAAAACTTATTTTAAAATTGCCCTGGATATCACAAGTTTTTGAATTTCGGACGTTCCTTCCCCAATGGTACACAATTTTGAATCCCTATAAAATTTTTCTACCGGATAATCTTTAACGTAACCATAACCCCCAAAAATTTGAACGGCTTCTGTTGACAACCTTACTGAAACTTCAGAAGCGTAATATTTCGCCATTGCAGATTCCAAATTAACATCCCGGCCTGTGTCTTTTAAAGACGCTGCCCTAAAAGTCAGTAATTTTGCCGCCTCCAACTCTGTAGCCATATCTGCGAGTTTAAATGCAATGCCTTGAAAATTGGAGATGGGTTGGTTAAACTGTTGCCTCTCTTTTGAATAGGCAATTGACGCTTCCAAAGCCCCCTCAGCAATTCCCAGACTTAAGGCCGCAATAGAAATCCTTCCACCATCGAGCACCTTTAACGCTTGAACAAAACCTTCTCCGACCTCACCTAAAATATTATCCTTATGTACTTTACAGTTGTCAAAGATCATTTCTGACGTCTCAGAACTCCTCATACCTAATTTATCTTCCTTTTTTCCCGCAGAAAACCCTGGCGTTCCTCTTTCAACAACGAACGCTGTTTTAGAACGGGAATCGTTTTTTTCATCAGTTTTAACTATTACGACCGCCACATCCCCTGACTTGCCATGGGTGATAAAATTTTTCGCACCGTTTATTATCCAATAATCCCCTTCCTGTTTTGCCGAAGTCTTCATGTTTCCCGCATCGGATCCGGTATTCGGTTCTGTTAGCCCCCATGCACCGATCCATTCTGCTGTTGCTAATTTAGGCAACCATTTCTTCTTTTGGATTTCATTTCCAAACTGAAGTATGTGCCCTGTACACAATGAATTATGAGCGGCAACCGACAAGCCTATCCCGCCATCTATTTTTGCTATTTGCGACACTGTGGTTACATATTCTGAATAACCAAAACCAGAACCGCCATATTCCTGCGGCACTAATACTCCCATGAGACCCAACTCTCCTAACTTTTTGAACAACTTCAAAGGAAACTCTTGCTTCTCATCCCATTCCCTCATGAATGGTTTAATTTCCTTGTTCCCAAAGTCTTCAATCATTTGGGTAATCATTTTTTGATTTTCTGTTAAATCGGATACCATATTTTATTAGTTTTGCTATTTCGTTATAAGCTTTAACAAATTTACAGGTACTTTTTCTATTACTAAATATTTAAATTACTGTTCCTATATATCTATATCTGACAAAACGCCTATTTTTCGAAAGTTGTGATAATTTTAATCTGCTAATGAAACCTAAACAGAAAAGAATAGTTAGTTACCGTGGTTACTTTTTAAGGTAAACCTTACATTAATAGAAAATCAAATTAATTATAGAATTATTTCCATTTTTAATTTACTTTTGCTCCGTTTTTTATTTTTTACATAAATTTATCATATGAAAATTGCTGTAGTAGGAACAGGCTATGTGGGCCTTGTGACAGGAACTTGTTTGTCTGAAACAGGAAATCATGTATCCTGTGTCGATATTGACCAAAAAAAAATAGACAAGCTAAAAAATGGCATAGTACCAATCTATGAACCAGGCCTGGAAGCTTTATTTGAAAGAAACACCAAACAAGGGAGACTTACTTTTACAACCGACCTTAAAGAAGGAATTAAAGGTGCTAAAGTTATCTTTTTAGCTTTACCGACACCTCCGGGAGAAGATGGTTCTGCGGATCTGAAGTATATTCTTAAAGTTGCTGACGATTTAGGTCCCTTATTAGAAGAATATACTATTGTAATTGATAAAAGCACAGTACCTGTAGGTACCGCTGAAAAAGTTCATGCTCGCATAGCCGCTCATGCAAAAGTAGATTTTGATGTGGTTTCAAATCCTGAATTCCTTAGAGAAGGGGTAGCGGTTGAAGACTTTATGAAGCCAGACAGGGTGGTAATAGGTAGCTCTTCTGCCAAAGCCAATAAGATTTTGGAAACCTTGTTTGCTCCACTGGTGAGACAAGGAAACCCCGTGATTTTCATGGATGAACGTTCTGCTGAGCTTACAAAATATGCAGCAAATTCGTTTTTAGCTACAAAAATAACTTTCATGAATGAAATAGCCAATCTCTGTGAAAAGCTTGGTGCCGATGTAGACGCAGTGAGAAAAGGGATAGGTACAGACAGTCGAATTGGCAAAAGATTTCTTTTTGCAGGCATTGGGTATGGTGGAAGCTGTTTTCCTAAGGATGTTCAGGCGCTTGTTAAATCTTCGCAGGAAGTTGATTATAACTTCAAAATTCTTAATGCTGTCATAGATATCAATGAAACCCAAAAAACCAAACTAATTCCTAAGATTAAGGAATATTTTAATGGTAATCTTAGTGGTAAGACTATTGCGGTTTGGGGTTTGGCATTTAAACCTTACACCGACGATATCAGGGAAGCTCCTGCGCTTTCAAATATCAAAGAACTACTTAAGCTGGGTGCCAAAATTAAAGCTTACGATCCTGAAGCGATGGAAAATGTGAAGGAAATTATGGGCAATGACATAGAATTATGTCAGGATGAATACCATGCCATTGAAGGTGCAGATGCTTTATTAATAATGACTGAATGGCCTGTATTCAGAACACCTGAATTTGAAAAACTAACAAAAGAACTTAAAAATAAGGTTATCTTTGATGGCAGAAACCTTTATGATCCACAAGAAATGGAAGACTTAGGTTTTGAATATTATAGCATAGGTAGAAAAAAGTAACAATGGCTAAGAAAAAAGTACTAGTAACAGGCGGGGCAGGTTTTTTAGGATCCCATCTTTGTGATAGAATGTTAGCAGAAGGTTTTAAGGTTATCGCTATGGATAACCTTATTACAGGCTCTATGGAAAATATAGAACATCTAATGGGCAAAGAAGATTTTGAGTACTATCACAATGATGTATCAAAGTTTGTGCATGTTCCCGGCGATCTCCATTATATCTTTCATTTCGCTTCTCCTGCAAGCCCGATTGATTATCTGAAAATGCCGATTCAGACCTTAAAAGTTGGTTCTTTAGGAACACATAACTTACTTGGCCTTGCCAAAGAAAAGAAAGCAAGAATATTGATTGCTTCTACTTCTGAGGTTTATGGCGATCCCCTTGTGCATCCACAAACAGAAGAATACTGGGGGAATGTTAATCCTATAGGACCACGAGGGGTTTATGACGAGGCAAAACGATTCCAGGAAGCAATAACCATGGCATACCATACTTTCCATGGCTTGGAGACCAGAATGGTTAGAATATTCAATACTTATGGACCAAGAATGCGACTGGATGATGGAAGAGCATTGCCAGCATTTGTTGGTCAGGCGTTAAGAGGTGAAGATATTACTGTTTTTGGTGATGGCTCTCAAACAAGATCGTTCTGCTATGTAGATGATTTGGTAGAAGGAATTCTCCGGCTTATGATGAGTGACTATGTTTATCCTGTCAATATTGGTAACCCGGACGAGATTACTATCAAAGAGTTCGCTGAAGAAATAATAAGGCTCACTGGAACGGATCAGAAAATCGTTTACAAGCCGCTTCCAAAAGATGACCCAAAACAGAGGAAACCAGACATTAGCAGGGCAAAAGAAATATTAAATTGGGAGCCGAAATATTCGCGGGCAGAAGGCTTAAAGCCAACTTTAGAGTTCTTCCAAAATAAGGTGAAGAAAGAACAGAATTCATGACATCAAGAAAAAAGATTTTAGTAACCGGAGGAGCTGGGTATATTGGTTCTCACACAGTTGTAGAATTAGCCGCGGCAAACTTTCAGCCCATTATCATTGACAATTTCTCTAACGCAGATAAAAAAGTAATTGCTGCGTTAGAGAAACTCATAGGTGAGCCTGTTAAACTCTATGAGGGAGATTGTACAGATCCTAAGTTTATGGAGGAGGTTTTTGCTAACGAAAAAGATCTATCGGGTGTAATTCATTTTGCGGCATACAAAGCTGTGGGTGAGTCCGTACAAGAACCGCTAAAATATTATGAAAATAACGTTGGATCATTGGTTCTCCTGCTAAAGACAATGCAGCGCTTTAATGTCCAAAATTTAGTTTTTTCATCTTCTTGTACTGTTTATGGAGAGCCGGATACGCTTCCTGTAACCGAAAGTTCTGAAAAAAAACCTGCTCAGTCGCCTTATGGAAACACTAAACAGGTTTGCGAAGAAATAATTGAAGATGTTTGTAAAAAAGGGGTTAATTATGAAACTGGTATAAAAGCAGTTTCTTTGAGATATTTTAATCCGGTTGGCGCTCATCCTTCAGCGTTGATTGGGGAGCTGCCTATTGGTGTTCCGGGAAATTTAGTACCTTTTGTAACACAAACTGCTGCGGGCTTAAGAAACAGCCTTACGGTTTTTGGCGATGATTATGACACCATTGATGGCACTTGTGTAAGGGATTATATCCACGTGGTAGATCTGGCAAAAGCACACGTAAAAGCGCTATCATATTTGGAGAAGCAATCTGAAGAGCCTTTTTATGACTTTTTTAATGTAGGAACAGGTAAGGGCAACTCTGTATTGGAGTTGATTAATACATTTGAAAAAGTCAGTGGTCAAAAGCTAAACTATTCTATCGGCAAAAGAAGAAGTGGCGACGTAGAAAAGGTTTACGCTAATGTAGATAAAGTTAATCAAAAACTAGACTGGTTCTCCAGTTTCTCACTTGAAGACTCGTTAAGAGATTCGTGGAATTGGCAAAAGAAGTTATCTAATCTTTAGATAGCTGGTTTTTTAAATTTTAAATAAATTTTTTGTGGATACCTTTAAAAGAAAAGTTCTTATAACAGGAGGTGCTGGTTTTATCGGATCTCATGTCCTTAGGTTATTTGTAAATAAATATCCTGAATATAAAATTTATAATCTGGATAAGTTAACCTATGCGGGAAATTTACAGAATCTGGTAGATCTCGAAAGTAAACCCAATTATGAGTTTATAAAAGGAGACATTACCGATCAAAGCTTTATTCAGTCCATTTTTGAAAAACATGCTTTTGATTCCGTAATTCATCTTGCCGCAGAGTCCCATGTAGACCGGTCTATCAAAAACCCAATGGAGTTTATACTCACCAATGTTATCGGAACGGTGAATCTTTTAAACTCAGCAAAGGATTTTTGGAAAAACTCTACACGAGAGGACCATTTATTTTACCATATTTCCACGGATGAAGTTTATGGTTCCTTAGGAGAAGAAGGTTACTTTACTGAAACTACTTCTTATGATCCACAATCGCCTTATTCTGCTTCGAAAGCAAGTTCCGATCATTTGGTAAGAGCGTATTTAAATACATATAAACTTCCGGTTGTTCTTTCGAATTGTTCAAATAACTATGGCCCCAACCAATTCCCGGAGAAGTTAATCCCACTTTGCATTAATAATATTAAGCACAACCGGCCTCTTCCTGTCTATGGAAAAGGAGAAAATATCAGAGATTGGTTGTATGTTGTAGACCACGCCAGGGCTATAGACGTGGTATTTCATGACGGCAAAATAGGGGAAACCTATAATATCGGTGGATTTAATGAGTGGAAAAATATTGATATCGTCCATCTTCTATGCAAGATCATGGACAAAAAATTAGGTAGAAACGAAGGCGATTCCGCTAAATTAATCACATTTGTTACTGATAGAGCCGGTCATGACCACAGGTACGCTATTGATGCAACTAAAATAAAAGATGAATTAGGCTGGGAACCATCATTGCAATTTGAGGAGGGTCTTGATAAAACAGTAGACTGGTACCTGGAAAATACAGAGTGGATGGAAAATGTTACTTCAGGCGATTATCAAAATTACTATTCAGAACAGTATAAATGATGTATCGATTTCCTGATATACCGATGAATTAATTTAAATGCTTAGTCTGAAAGGTACTATTACTTAAAAACGTACTATTCGTAATTTTAAATTGATCAGTGCTTTGCCGACTAACAGCAAATGACTAAAGGCTAACAGCTTTGTCAAACCTAATACCCAAAACCTACAACCCTATTTTATGAAAGGAATAATACTTGCAGGAGGATCGGGAACGAGACTTCACCCCCTAACCTTAGCAGTCAGCAAGCAATTAATGCCGGTTTTTGACAAACCTATGGTGTATTATCCACTTTCGGTATTGATGATGGCTGGAATAAGAGAAATTCTAATTATCTCTACCCCTCATGACCTTCCTATGTTTGAAAAACTATTAGGTGATGGTAGATCTTTAGGTTGTGAGTTTTCTTATGCTGTTCAGGAAAAACCCGCTGGATTAGCACAAGCCTTTACTATTGGTGAAGATTTTATTGGGAATGACAAAGTCGCCCTTATCCTTGGTGACAATATTTTTTACGGATCAGGACTGGCGAAACTTTTACAAAGTAATAGCAATCCTGATGGTGGAGTTGTGTTCGCCTATCATGTACATGATCCTGAAAGATATGGAGTTGTAGATTTTGATGATAACAACAAAGTACTTTCCATTGAAGAGAAGCCAGAAAAGCCGAAATCTAACTATGCAGTTCCAGGATTATATTTTTATGACAATGATGTCATAGAAATAGCCAAAAACCTAAAACCTAGCCCACGGGGTGAATATGAAATTACCGATGTAAACAAAGCTTATCTCAAAAAAGAAAAATTACAGGTGGGCATTTTAAGCAGGGGCACAGCTTGGTTAGATACCGGGACTTTTGCTTCTCTCATGCAAGCAGGGAATTTCGTACAGGTAATTGAAGAGAGACAAGGACTCAAGATCGGTTGCATAGAGGAAATTGCCTATAGGATGAAATTTATAGACGCCGAACAACTTCTTACATTAGCAGAACCACTAAGAAAGAGCGGATACGGGGAATATTTATACAATTTGGTTAAAAAATAATTTTCGCTGGATTTAATTTAATCTTGTCCTCTCCTAAAATGAGAGGGTTTAAATAGAATAATTTTAATTGTTAAATCTGATCTTACGTAACAGGTTCAAATTATTGAAACTGCTTGTGGGTCAATGCCGATCCCATTGTATAATTGCTAACCTTCTCTCGATGAGACTACTGATAATAGTTGGCTTATTTGTTCTCCAAAATCACCTCGTTTTCTCGCAGTCAGCAAGAGGTACAGTAATCGACAAAGGAAGCGGTAAGCCTATCCCTTATGTCAACATGGGCATCAAAAATCAAAACTTTGGAACAATTTCTGACGAGGACGGCCGGTATCAATTTTCATTTTCTGAGAACCAATTAGACGATACTATAACGATTCAACATGTCAGCTACGAAAGTAATTTCATCCCGGTTAAGGAGCTAATTGACAAAGACAGCATTTACTTAAAGGAGAAGGTTGCAACCTTAGATGAAATAAAAATCACCTCTAGAAAGCTCAAACCGAGAAAATTTGGCATTAGGACTCATAATCCTTTATTGCATAGCAGATTAGGCATTCATGAAAATACAATTTCCGAAATTGCCCAAGAAATAAAAATCAATAAACCTATTCGGTTGCTTGACTTGAATTTATTCGTTCGCATTTATAGTGATTCCCTCCCATTGAAATACAGAGTAAAGTTTTATACTTCTATAGATGATACTCCCGGGGAATTAATTGGCAATTCGGATATTGTGGCGGAAGGATTAATTCCTAAGTGGAACCGAGTTGACCTAAAACGGTATAATATTGTAATGGAAAAGGACTTCTTTGTGAGTGTTGAATTTTTACCAATTTCAGATGGTGAAATGCCGTACCTGTCTCCGGGATGTGTATTGGTTGGTGGCAACAGATATTCCAGAGATACAAGTCTTGGAACCTGGGAAAAAGACATGGGCGGCTATACCTTATACATTACTGGTGAATATTAGTTTGT
>CAMPJM010000110.1 GCA_946886805.1 uncultured Flammeovirgaceae bacterium
ATAAATAGATAAGCATTTGGAGGTGAGAAGAAATATTTAAAAATGTACCTTTGAAATCATAATTTCAGAATACAAATGTAAATTTAATTTTCCTTATGCAGGCACTACTATAACATTCCGATTTAAAACATTTTTTGTCCATTTAGTTTAAAACTAAGGTGTTGCATTTTCGGAAAAATATAGGACTGTTTTTTGAAGAACCATTAGATTTATGAATAAAAATATAATCCGTTGCGTGTATTAAAGAACAATGATTTTTGATTGTTAAATTTGACTTCACAACGGGCTTGGTATAGCTAAATATAAAATCCATAACCTTGAAAAAGTATTTTAGAATTTTCATTTTAATCCTGATTGCATTGAGTATAAACTTAAGTGCTTGTAAAACGAGTCAAAAGCGTCCAGGAAAAATTCCTAAGAATGGCTCGATTCCTTGCCCAACCAGAGACTGTTAGATTGACAAAAATCACAACGATATAGAATTCTTGTTACTATATTTGCAAAGATTTGAAGTTTCAATACTGAATAAATGAAAAATATTGTTATTGCTATAGACGGGTATTCAGCTTGTGGCAAAAGCTCAACAGCGAAGGTAGTGGCCCGTATTTTAAATTATAATTATATAGATACAGGAGCCATGTATCGGGCGATAACATATTATTTTATCGAGCATTATATAAACCTTTCGAATCCTAAACAGGTACAAAAAGCACTCGAACAAATACATATAGATTTTGTGTTCAACCCAAAAGTTGGCGCTAGTGAAACTTATTTAAATGGCCTTAATGTTGAAAAGGAGATTAGAAGCATGGAAGTTTCTAATTTGGTGAGTGAGGTAAGTGCTATAGCCGATGTGAGAAATGCCATGGTGCCCCAACAACGAAAAATGGGTAAAAAGAAAGGCATTGTGATGGATGGGAGGGATATTGGCACAACTGTATTTCCCGATGCTGAACTTAAAATCTTTATGAAGGCAGATTTTCAAACCAGAGCAGAAAGAAGGCAAAAAGAACTTTTGGAAGCTAATCAACTAGTAGATTTGTCGGACATCATGGAGAATCTCAAAAAAAGAGATGAAATAGATACAACCCGCAAGGAAAGCCCCTTAAAAAAAGCGGAAGATGCGCTGGAAATTGACACCACCCATTTAACCTTTGAAGAGCAGGTGGAAGAGATTTTATATGAAGCAGCAGGTAAAATGATTGACGAACAAAAATTTGGGGAACAAAAAGCAACCATCCAATGATTAAAGTTTCTATAGATCAAAATTCAGGATATTGTTTCGGAGTAGAGTTTGCGATACAAATGGCTGAGGATGAGATGGAAAATGAAAACATCTTATACTGCCTGGGCGATATTGTGCACAACGATATGGAAGTGCAGCGGCTTTACAATAAGGGCTTGAGAATTGTCACAAGAGAGGACCTTCTGAAGCTAAAAGATTGCAAAGTGCTTATAAGAGCGCATGGAGAGCCACCTGAAACATATGAGGTGGCATTGAAAAACAATATTGAACTTATTGATGCTTCTTGCCCAGTTGTATTAAAGCTTCAAAACAGGATTAAGCATTCTTACGACAAAATGAACAGCGCAAATGGTCAGGTTGTAATTTATGGGCAAAAAGGCCATGCCGAGGTTATAGGCCTGGCTGGCCAAACCCGTGAAGAAGCCATTATTGTAACTACAGAAGAAGATTTAATTCAAATAGATTTTTCCAGACCTATTACGCTTTATAGCCAGACAACAAAAAGCACCAAAGGCTTCTATAAAATAAAAGAGATCATTGAAAATAGGATGAAGGATGCCAATGGATTAAATGTGGTCGAGTTTACCGCCAATGATAGTATTTGTAGGCAGGTTTCAAACAGAGAACCTCATTTGACCAAGTTTGCCAATCTTCATGACGTGATAGTATTTGTGAGCGGCAAAAAAAGCTCCAATGGTAAAGCGTTATACAGTGTCTGTAAATCGGAAAATGAAAGAAGTTATTTTATTGAAAATGAATCCGAAATTGATAGCTCCTGGTTTGGTCAAGATGATTCGGTAGGAATATGCGGTGCCACATCTACGCCTATGTGGCTAATGCAAAATGTCGCAAAACATATAGAAAAACTTAATGAGGAAGCTGAAATAGCCTGAACTGTGGTTTTTGAATAAAATTGTTACATCAAAAAATAAATAATTAGCACAAAGAATTATTATTAATAAATCATAACATTTATTAACTAAAAAATTGTTATTTTTGCCACGTTTTTGAACAATAGATTCATTTGCTAAAATATAAACATGTCAAAATTTATAAAGCTTAAAAAGGGGTTTGATATCAGACTGGCGGGCAAGGCAGAAAAGAAAATCGCTGATGTAGCTCCGGCTGAAACCTTTGCATTGAAACCTTCTGATTTTGTTGGATTAAAGAGACCGAAAATGGTTGTGAATGAAGGGGATAAAGTAAAAGCTGGTACCCCTTTATTTTTTGATAGGCAAGAAGAAAGGGTGTTATATACTGCTCCTGTTAGTGGAGAGATAATAGAAATTAAGCGAGGTGATAAAAGAAAGTTGCTTGAGGTTAAAATTTTGGCTGACAAAACGGTTGAATATGAAGCTTTCCCAAAGCTTTCGGCCTCAGAAATATCGGCGCTCCCCAAAGAGTCAGTAATCGACACTTTATTAAAGAGTGGCGTTTGGCCAAACATTATCCAAAGACCTTATGGTATAGTTGCAGATCCTGATGATTCGCCTAAGGCAATATTTATCTCCTCTTTTGACACAAGTCCCCTCGCTCCCGATTACGAATTTCTTTACAAGGGACAAGAGCAATACCTACAAGCTGGTATTGATGTGTTAAAAAAATTGACTACAGGTACCATTCACATGGGAGTAAATGGCCAATCTGAAGTTTCTTCCCTTTTCGCAAATGTTAAAGGAGCACAGGTGAACAAATTTTCCGGCCCTCATCCTGCCGGAAATGTTGGTGTTCAAATACATCATATTGATCCCATTGGAAAGGGAGACATTGTTTGGACATTAAAACCGTTTGGCCTTATCCAAATTGGAAAATTATTCCTAGAAGGTCGGTATGATACCTCCCGAACAATAGCCGTGGCTGGTTCGGAGGTAACGAATCCGCAATATTATAAGACTCACGTAGGTGCCAGCATCAAAAAACTGGTAGAAAATAATATTAAAAGTGAAAATGTAAGGTACATTTCGGGAAATGTTCTTACAGGTGAAAGAATCGACAAAGATGGTTACCTTGGATTTTATGATAACCTTGTAACTGTTATTCCGGAAGGCGACTATTACGAAATGCTTGGCTGGTTGAAACCTACCGCCGATAAACTGAGCTTTCACCGTGCTTTTGGTTTATTTTCTTTCTTATCTCCGAAGAAGGAGTATGTTTTGGAT
This sequence comes from uncultured Flammeovirgaceae bacterium, assembly GCA_946886805.1. The sequence goes on from CAMPJM010000110.1 coordinate 3,406, forward strand.
ACCAATACAAGGGGTGAAGAAAGAGCTTTTGTAATGACCGGTGCATTTGAAAAGGTACTTCCAATGGACATTTATCCCACTCATTTATTAAAGGCGATTTTGGCTGAGGATTATGATAATATGGAGGCTTTGGGGATTTATGAAGTAATAGAAGAGGATCTTGCGCTTTGCGAATTTATAGATGTTTCAAAGCATGACATCCAGGCTATGCTAAGAGAAGGGCTTATGTTAATAAAAGAAGGGTAATAAAAGGGAATAATTCCAAAAAAAGGATAAAACTTAAATTAATAACTATAGATGAAAGCTTTAAGGAATTTGTTTGAAAAACAAAAACCGATGTTTGAGAAGGGGGGGAAGTTGGAGAAGTTCTATTACTTGTTCGAGGCCGGCGAAACTTTTCTCTTTACACCGAATCATACTACGCACGCAAAGGGAGTACAGGTAAGAGATGCGATAGATTTGAAGAGAATGATGATGACTGTTGTAATTGCCATGCTTCCGCCTTTGTTGTTCGGGATGTGGAACGTAGGACATCAGCATTTTCTTGCTGTTGGTGAGGTTGCAACTTTTATGGATAAATTTCTTTTGGGTGCAGGCCTTGTTCTACCAATTGTACTTGTTTCTTATGCAGCAGGAGGTATAGCTGAGGCAGTTTTTGCAGTAATAAGGAAGCACCCGATTAACGAAGGCTTTTTGGTGACGGGGATGCTTATTCCCTTAATTTTACCGGTAACTATACCATTATGGCAGGTTGCTATGGCAACAATTTTTGCAGTGGTCATTGCCAAAGAGGTATTTGGTGGTACGGGTATGAACGTTCTGAACGTGGCCATGACCGCCAGAGCATTTTTGTATTTTGCCTACCCTTCTGATATGGCAGGTTCTATATGGACTTATCTCGGAGATAAGCAACCAGTGGAAGGCTATTCCGGAGCGACTGCTCTGGCTGTAGCTTACGAAGCAACAGTAGAGGAAACAGGTACTTCTGTAGTCGCCGCACTCAATAATTCATGGGCACCCGGATTATATGATACATGGAATATGTTCTGGGGTGCTATTCCTGGGTCAATAGGAGAGACATCTACTTTGATGTGTTTAATAGGAGCTGCTATATTGATCTTGACAGGCGTAGGAAGCTGGAAGATTATAGTAAGCGTTTTTGCTGGTGCGTATGCTACGGGACTGTTATTTAATTTGATTGGCGCAAACGAATTTATGCTGATGCCCGCTTACTACCACTTAATAATTGGAGGTTTGGCGCTTGGGGCAGTTTATATGGCTACTGATCCTGTTACCGCTACCCATACTGATGCAGGAAAATGGATTTATGGTTTTTTGATAGGATTATTTACCGTATTGATCAGAGTATTTAATCCTGCTTATCCGGAAGGAATAATGCTGGCGGTGCTATTAATGAACGTTTTTGCGCCACTTATTGATTATTATATAGTAGAAGCTAACAAAAAAAGGAGATTAAAACGTGCGACAGTCTAATACATACATATTAATGTTTTCAGCCATTCTCACGGTAGTTTTGGGTGGCTTATTAGCACTTGCTGCTGTAGGGCTTGGTCCTATTCAGGCAGAGCAAGTGGCTATCGATACAAGAAAGAAAATTCTTAGTGCTGTGATGGATATCAGTGAAATACCTGCACCGGAAATCCCAACATTATATGATACGAGAATTGAATCCCTGGTAGTAAACCGTGCTGGCGAAATTGTCGAAAAAGATGATGAAGGAAACGAATTGATCGCAGAAAATATAGAAATAGCCGACGAGTTCAAAAAAGATCCTGATAATAGGTTATATCCTGTCTTTAAGTTTGTGAGCAAGGAGAATCTTGGAGAAGTAGATGCCTATATTATCCCAATATATGGAAATGGTCTTTGGGATAATATTTGGGGATATGTTGCTTTGGAAAAGGATTTAGTTACTATTAGAGGGGTGGTTTTTGATCATGCTGGTGAAACACCAGGCTTAGGAGCAAGAATAACATCAGTTGATGTTCAGGCAAGATTTGAAGGTAAGAAAATATACAATGAAGTAGGGGAATTAGTTGCGGTTGAAATGATGAAGGGCGAAACAGGGGATCCAAGTATATATGATGCTAATCAGGTTGACGGTCTTTCAGGAGCTACTATAACGGCAAAAGGCGTGAACAATATGTTGAGAAATTACTTGACATATTATCAGGAATATTTTGATAAGGTAACTTCAGGTGATGATATGGCGAAAGCTGTAAAAATGTAATCTGAAAAAATTAAAGTATTAAAAAATTATTAATATGAGTACAGAAACTATTGAAGCACCAAAGGTTAAAAAATCCGAGGGGCTTTTCTCGAAAAGAAGGAAAAAGTTTGTTACTGATCCATTAAATGACGATAATCCGGTTACTGTTCAGGTTTTAGGGATATGTTCTGCATTAGCAGTTACTGCGCAATTGAAACCTACTTTGGTAATGGCAGTAGCAGTAGTAGTTGTAATCACTTTTTCAAACCTGATTATATCCAGTATGAGAAATCTTATTCCTAACCGGATAAGAATCATTGTAATGCTTGCGGTAGTCTCCGCATTAGTAATATTAGTAGACCAGGTGTTGAAGGCTTACATGTATGATGTGTCAAAGGTTGTTGGTGTTTATGTCGGTTTGATCATAACAAACTGTATAGTAATGGGTCGTTTGGAGGCCTTTGCTATGGGCAATAAACCTTACGACTCTGCTTTAGACGGGCTTGGAAGTGGATTTGGTTATGCTTGGATAATTTTGGCGGTTGCTTTCTTTAGAGAACTGTTCGGCTCAGGAGCATTATTCGGGTATAAAGTATTTGAGATCATGGGCATAGAAAACTTTCCAAACAACGGACTTATGGTTACGCCTGTAGGAGCGTTTATTGTGTTGGCTATGATCATTTGGGTGCAACGATCAAAAACAGGTTATATAGAACACTAGAACACTAAAATATTAAGATTATGGAATTAGTAAGTTTGGGAATAAAATCAATTTTTATTGAGAATATGATTTTTGCCTACTTTTTAGGAATGTGTTCTTTTTTGGCCGTTTCTAAAAAAGTATCCACTGCAATGGGATTAGGATTAGCCGTTATCTTCGTATTGGGAATAACTGTTCCCGCGAACTGGCTTTTACAAGAATATGTATTGAAGGAAGGTGCTTTAAGTTGGTTAGGAGCAAACTTTGCCGAAATGGACCTAAGTTTTCTTCAGTTTATAATGTTCATTGCTATTATTGCTGCCCTGGTGCAATTGGTAGAAATGGTTATCGAAAAAGTGTCTCCGGCGTTATATGGTTCTTTGGGAATATTTTTGCCCCTGATTGCCGTAAACTGCGCAATACTTGGCGGATCCTTGTTTATGGTTCAAAGAGATTATTTGTTTTCTGAGGCCGTAGTGTATGGATTTGGATCGGGAATTGGTTGGCTTTTGGCAATTGTAGCTTTGGCTGCTATTAGAGAGAGATTGAAATATTCAAATGTTCCCGATGGTTTAAAAGGCCTTGGCATTACTATGTTAATTACCGGTTTGATGGGTATAGCATTCATGTCTTTTATGGGAATATCTATATAAAGAAAGTAAACTTGTTTTTTGAAAAAATAGCCTTGCAGAAATGTAGGGCTATTTTTTTGATTTTTTTATAATATGTCAGGCAATATTTCTGAGGAATTACATAAAGCAAGGTTTTCTTAATCAAGTAGAAACTTTGGGGAGTGTATGTCAACTGCCTTTAGGAGCCATTTTGTCTTGTTACAGTATTACTGCGGCATAAACAACTGAGCACACATTCTCTCCGTATTTTATAATTCTACTTCTGCCGCCGAGTAATTATTTCTAAAGATGGATTTAAATCGTTATTTTTAATGTTTAATGTTTAAAAATCTAAGTTTTTCAAAATGAATTCATTTACCTGGAAAAGAGCCTTAAATTATTTTTTTAGAGGTCTTTTATTTTTAGTCCCAGTAGCGCTCACCTTATATATTCTTGTAGTAAGCATCCAATGGTTAGATGGGCTCATTCCTGTAAATGTTCCTGGTTTAGGTTTGGTGATTATTTTGTTGGGGATTACTTTGTTTGGGTACCTCGGTTCAACGTTATTGGTCAAACCATTCTTTGACTTGCTAGAAGAGCTGCTTATAAAAGTACCCTTTGTCAATTTAATATATACCTCCATCAAAGATTTAATGGGAGCTTTTGTGGGCGATAAAAAAAAGTTTAATCAGGCAGTGATAATTACCATGGACAACGACCCGGGTGTGCAAAAACTGGGGTTTATCACGCAGGACGACCTTAGCAATATCGGGCTTCCTGACAAGGTAGCTGTGTATTGCCCCCACTCATACAATTTTTCCGGCAATTTGTTTATCGTTTCCAGAACTAATGTTAAAGAGGTAAATCATATTTCAAGTGCTGATTTTATGAAATTTGTCGTGTCTGGCGGTGTGTCTGGCTTGCCTAGTAAAGAAGAAATAGAATTGATTATTGAATCAAAACTTGATGCCAAACATAACACCCGGGCCTAAGTTTAGTTGTTGACACAAGACCACCTAAATTTTTCTAATAAAGAAGCAAAAGACCGAAGTACAATGAAGGTTCAGGATTGTTGTTTTTTTATCGTCCAACGTCCAACTCAATCTTCTAACTTTTGAACAATTATGCCTCGAAAATTTGTAATAACTGATATTCATGGTTGTGCTGCAACTTTTCGGAAGATGGTTGTAGAAGAACTCCGGTTAAAAAAAGAAGATGAGCTATATCTTTTAGGTGATTATATAGATCGTGGCATAGATAGTAAAGGCGTTTTCGATTTTATTTTTGATTTAATTGAACGCGGATATAATATTCATTGCTTGAGGGGAAATCACGAAGAATTCCTAATAGAGGCAAGAGATAATCTACGGGTATTTCAGGGATGGACGACGAAGAATGGCGGTGATAAAACTTTGAAAAGCTTTGGTGCCGACACGGTGAAGAATATTCCTGAAAAATATTTTAATTTCATCCAGAACCTTCCCTATTATTTTGAAGTGGACAATTTTCTAATGGTCCACGCTGGCTTCAATTTTATGTCGCATGATCCTTTTGAAGACAAGGAAGCAATGGTCATGATTAGAAATTTTACCATTGATTATGACTTTTTAGCCGGACGAAAGATAATTCATGGGCACACTCCTACACGACTTGCGCAGATTGTTGCAAATGTAAAAAATCCCGACGCTGTGGAGATTAATTTAGATGCAGGTTGTGTTTATAATGATGTGCCAGATTTGAATCACCTTGTTGCTCTGGAGCTCAACGAATGGAAGCTGTATGTTGTCGATTGTGTGGATGCGGGATGGTAATCCATACAATTTCACTTTAAAAGAAAAATGGTTTAGATGTTTAGTCTTTGAAAAGACCTGCTACGCTGAACCATTCAAAAGATGTTTATTGGAGGATTTTGTTAATTATATTTAACAAAGTTTCTTATTTCTGTTAAATGGGATTAACATTATCGAAAATTTTCATTCGTTCTCAAGCAAAGGTTCTTCGGGTATTTGTCGTTTTTCAACGATACTTGCTTAAGCAAATGTATTTGAACAATCGTCTCATTGGAATAAGAGGTGCCAGAGGATAAGGAAAAACAACACTGCTTTTACAATACATCGGTAATATAAATCCACTTTAGATAAGTGGCATGCTCTAATGAAAGAAGAACTATAGTCCGTAGCTTAGATTATAGCATAAATTGAAATTAAACTCGTAATGAGACAAAACCAAACATACAGCATAGCACTTGATAGAAGTTGGTTGAACTTATCGCAAGTTTTGATCAAAATTATTTTTGCGAACAATATGTCATTCTCTTTTTTGATCGGCAAGCAGCAGATTTAATATAATACAATTTTTGATGCAGGAAAAAAAATTTAAAATTTATAGGTCATCGGCGGGATCAGGAAAAACCTATACACTTACTAAGGAATATTTAAAATTAGCCTTAAAATCGCCAACTTATTATAAATCTATCCTCGCAGTAACTTTTACAAATAAAGCCACCCAAGAGATGAAGAGCCGCATCTTGCAACAATTACATGGCTTATCTCAGGATAAAACCACTGAAATGTTGCCGGAGTTAATGGAGACTGTAAAGCTTGATCCTCCTCAGATCAAGGAAAGGGCACAAGAAGTGATGACCAAAATCCTTCACGGATATTCCCAGTTTTCTGTAAGTACAATCGACAGCTTCTTTCAAAAAGTGATAAGAGCATTTACAAGAGAGATAGGCTTACAATCTGGGTTTTCTCTGGAGTTGGATCAGAATAAAGTCCTTGAGGAAGTGATAGACCTGGTTTTAGAGGATATTGGTACGGATAAGCAATTAACCACTTGGCTTGTACGCTTTGCAGAAGATAAGGTAGAACAAGGAAAGAACTGGGATTTCAGGAACGATATAAAACAGCTCGCAAGGGAAATATTTCAGGAGCATTATAAAGCATTCGAAAAGGATATCGCTGCTGCTGCAGACCAGGAAGATTTTGTACCGCAGCTTTTGAATAAGTTACAGGCAATTATTACAACTTATCAAAGTGCCATGCAGGAATGTGGGGCTGAGGCTTTAAAAATTGTACAACAACATGGGCTGGACGTTGCAGATTTTGCCTATGGAAAGTCGGGTGTGATGGGTTACCTGAATAAGATATCGCTCAAGGATGATTTTATTCCGGGGCCCAGAGCGGCAAAATCTTTGGGAGTGCCTGAAAACTGGCATAC
>CAMPJM010000111.1 GCA_946886805.1 uncultured Flammeovirgaceae bacterium
CACGAAACATTAAAAACCGGATTTGATAGGTCTCCCATGTTCAATGGAAGGATAAAAGGATTGGGACCAAGATACTGTCCTTCAATAGAAGATAAAATTAATAGGTTTTCTGAAAGAGACCGCCACCAAATATTTGTTGAACCAGAGGGTTGGAATACCGTGGAGATTTATGTAAATGGGTTCTCAACGTCATTGCCGGAAGATGTTCAATACAATGCAATAAGAAAAATCCCAGGATTTCAAAATGTGAAAATGTTCAGGCCAGGGTATGCGATTGAATATGATTACTTTCCACCAACCCAATTAAATACGACGCTAGAAACCAATTTGATTCAGAACTTGTATTTTGCCGGCCAAATAAATGGAACCACGGGCTATGAAGAAGCAGCATGTCAAGGCTTAATGGCCGGCATAAATGCACATCTAAAAGTAAATGAAAAGGAGCCATTTATCTTAAATAGGTCACAAGCGTACATTGGTGTATTGATAGATGACCTTATTAATAAAGGCACTGAAGAACCGTATCGGATGTTTACCTCAAGAGCGGAATTTAGGATTCTGTTGCGACAGGACAATGCAGACTTGAGACTAACCGAAATTGGTTACGGTATTGGGCTTGCATCAAGAAGCCGACTGGACAAAACAAATGCAAAGAAAGAAGCTGTAGCGCAAATTGAAAAAATTCTAAAAGCGGTAAAAGTAAAGCCACAGGAAGTAAACGAAAGCTTGGGTGACCTCAATACTGCTACCATTAGAGAGAAAGTACCTGTCCATACCTTGTTGAAGAGACCAGAAATCGGTGTGAGCGAACTTCTAAAAATGGACACCAACCTGGCGGAGAAACTTTCTTCTTTTTCAAAAGAAGCACTGCAACAAGCAGAAATCTTAATAAAATATGAAAACTACATTGACAAAGAAGAAAAACTAGCAGAAAAAATGAAAAACCTGGAATCGTTTAGAATTCCAACGTTGTTCGATTTCGATAAGATTACCGCCCTGTCAGCAGAAGCAAGAGAAAAATTTAAAAAAATAAAACCCGAAACTATCGGACAAGCCTCAAGAATTAGTGGTGTATCACCAGCAGATATTTCCATTATAATGGTCTACCTGGAAAAATAGTATGTACGAACGATTAAACGAATGCCCCAATTGCAAATCAGAAGAATTTAGAAATCACATGATTTGTAAAGACTTTTCGGTTTCACAAGAAAGCTTTGCCATAGTCAAATGTAAAAAATGTGAGTTACTCTTCACCAATCCCCGTCCTACGATAGAGAATTTACATAAATACTATCAGTCAGAAAATTATGTCTCACATGCAAATAAAAGTAATTCCCCCATCAATGCAGCATACAAATTTGCTCGTCTGTTTACGCTAAACAATAAAGTAAAACTAGTAAAGAAGTTTCATAAGAATGGGAATCTACTTGACTACGGATGTGGCACAGGAGCTTTCCTAAATGTGGCGAGAAAAAATGGATTTAATGTCACAGGTTACGAACCAAGCAGCGACGCCCATAAAGAAATTGATAAAACGTTGAAGCCATCTATTCTTGACAAAATAGATGATTTAACTTTCAAAAAACATTTTCATATAATTACTTTATGGCATGTGCTAGAGCATATCTTCGATCTTTCTGAAACGGTTGAGCGCTTAAAGAAAATGTTGCACCCGGAAGGCAGGCTCATTATAGCCGTACCAAATAATGAATCGTATGATGCGACCTATTATAAGGAATACTGGGCAGCCTATGATTTGCCCCGTCACCTTTATCACTTTACTCCGAAAACCATTAAAGGACTTCTTTCTAGTCATAAACTAAGAATAGAAAGCACGGATCCGATGCCTTTGGATTCCTTCTATGTGAGCCTATTGAGTGAAAAATATAAAACAGGATCATCTAACTATGTGAAAGCAATTTCTATAGGGCTAAAATCAAATAAAATGGCCAAGAAAACTAATGACTATTCAAGCTTGATATATATTGTAAAGCGTTCTTAATATAACTATTTCCATATAAAATTATACTATTATCATAAAACAGAATTAGAGGTAATTCAATTCTGATAACATTACCCAATCCATTAATAATGAAATATTTCCTTTTTTCTCTGATTACTATTCTGTTCGCTTCTCTGTACCTCTATAGCTGTGCTAACAGAACCATGCCTACGGGGGGACCTAAGGACACTATACCGCCAACCTTGTTGAAAGTGGTCCCGGAAAATAAAAGTATTAATTTCGAGGAAGATCAAATAACGCTCACCTTTGACGAATTTATCAAAACAGAGGACATTAACAACCAATTGATCATAACCCCGCGATTGGAAGAGGAGAATGAATATAAAGTTAATAAAAACACATTGACTATCGAATTAAATGAGGAACTAGATTCCAGTACAACCTATACTTTCAATTTTCAAGACGCGGTACAGGACATCAACGAAAGTACCCCCGCAGAAGATCTTGTAATAGCTTTTAGTACCGGTACCTATATCGATTCATTGTCTATACAAGGAACAATAACAGAACTCTTAACTAATAAACCAATAGAAGAGGCGGTTGTTGCGTTATATGAAGCAAATGATACACTGGATATTTTTAACAGCAAGCCACAGTATTTTACCAGGACCAAAGAAGACGGAACCTATAAAATAGAAAATCTAAAAGCGGATACTTTCAAGATTTATGCATTTAACGATCCGAATAATAATTTGACTGCCCAAAGTGACAAAGAGGCCTACGGCTTCATAGCAAATAATATCCTGTTAGATTCCTTAGTTACAACAATTAATATTCCGATAATAAGACGAAATATAAAAGAGTTTATGATACAAAGTGCGCGACCAAATGGTAAGTACTTTGAAGTGAAATTCAATAAATACGTCGACGATTATAACATCAGGCTTTTAGACTCGGAACTGGATTCGCTTTTAAGCAACCCTATAGGAGAACAAAGTACCATTCGAATCTATAATACCATCACCGTAGATAGTGTAGGAGCAGAAATAACTGCCATTGACACTATTGGCCAAAAACTGATAGATACTGTATATGTAAAATTTCCGGAGACACAACGCCAAAGTGACCCTATAAGTTATACACTTGTGCCGCCATCAAACGAATTAGTAGAAGAAAATTATGAAGGAAAAATAACCTTCAACAAACCTACTTTCATAGTTTCCCTTGACAGTGCCTTTGTATATTATGATAGTCTATTGGTGGATTCAATAAACCGATCGGAGATTACATGGAACAAATACCATAACATTCTAACGCTGAATAAAAAACTGGACCGAAGCATTCTGACGAAACTAAAAATGAGGAACGATTCTATAAAAACTTCCTCGCCAAAAATAGCTGACTCCTTAAAGACAACAATGCCGGCTAACCAAACCGAGGAACAACCATCGACGCAACCCAAGGAAATAAAATCTGATCCAGAAGCCAAAAAAGAAGATCAGCCAAAAAAAGTCAAAAATAAGTTTGAAAAGCCGGATGCAAAATTGATCCTATTTTTAGGAAAACATACTTTTCAAAGCATAGAAAATGACACGATTCCAGAAATTTTAGCGCTTTACTCTTTCAAGGAAACCAAAGACATGGGACTAATAAAGGGAACTGTAAAGACTGATAAGAAAAACTATACAATTCAGCTATTGGATAAGGCCTTTAAACCGATCAAAGAAGCTTCTGATACAAAAACCTTTGTTTTTGATCTTATACCACCTGGGGAATACCAATTACGTATACTAATTGATAATGATGAAGATGGTGTATGGGAGCCAGGAAATATTCTAAAGAACGAAGAGCCTGAAGACATATTTTTTATGACGGAACCGATTATTATAAGAGCTAATTGGGAAAGACTGTTAGAAGAAATTGAATTTTAGAGTCGAAAATGGGTTAACAATATTGTGGATAACTATGGATTACTTGTGGACTAAAATTATTCAATGTGGATTAAAATCTTACAAGGTAATTTATGTTGATAACATCAACAAAGGCTCAAAGAAGGAACACTTTTATACACAAACTGAAGAACTGAACGTTTATCCACTAAAAATCGGGTTGTAAACATGAAGTGTTATAGGGCTCTATAAAGGATGTTTAGAGTGTCTATAAATTGTGGATTAGCCAACACTTGTCTTAGTTTTATAAACAAACTTAATAGTCAAGAAAAATAATCAGAACTTTTCCACTTATCCACACCTTAATAAAGAACAATAATATTTATATAAATAAATTTAATTATTAATTAAACATGTAGAAATGTGTATAACTTTTAAAAGTTTTACAAAACTGCTATTTATCATCTTATTAAATCTTGGCTTCTCAAATTACTTTGATTTAGCAGCACAAGATATAAACCAGTCTCAATTGGGCCGGCAATATTATGAGCAGGGGGACGTAGAAAAAGCAAGAAATATTTTTGAGAAGCTGGCAAAAAATAAAAATAATGTACCCTTAATTCATTCGGTTTATTTAGAAGTTTTATCCTCCTCTGGTTCAAAAGGTTTTGAGGAAGCAGTAGAATACCTTGAGAAAGTAAAAAAATGGTATCCAAATAACTTCAATTATAAAGCAGATGAGGCGCTTCTTTATCTCAATGCAGGTGACGATAAAAAGGCTGATAAAGTCTTGAATGATTTAGTTGAATCGGTCAAAGAAAATCCATTTCTTGTGAGGTCCACAGCACAGTATTTTTTCCATAACGGACAAGCAGAATATGCTATCCAAACCTATCTGGAAGGAAGAAAGGCTTCTAAAAACCAAGCTGAGTATGCTATAGAATTGGCGAATGTTTACAGACGGGTAAACAAGAAAGATGCAATGATTGAGGAATATTTGAATTTCATCAATCAAAATCCTGAGAATCTCGCCTATGTTCAGAATGTTATGCAAAATCTTCTAACTGAGACAGAAGATTTGGAATCTTTGGAAGCAGTACTGTATGATAAAATTCAAAAGAACCCGACGAATATTGTTTATAATGAGTTACTGATTTGGGTAAACATGCAATTGAAAAATTTCTATAATGCGTTTATCCAGGCCCGCGCCTTAGATAAACGAAATAATGAAGGTGGAAAAAGGCTATTGGACATTGGTATAATGGCCTTGCATAACAAAGATTTTGAAAACAGTGCCATCATATTTGAATACGTTATTGATAATTATAAATCCGGGTTTAACTATGAAATTGCAAGAAGGTATCTGATCAAATCGAGGGAAGAGCTAGTAAAAATTAAGTTTCCCGTAGATAAAAAAGCTATTGAGAATTTAATTGCTGATTATGACCAGCTTATTGCAGACCTAGGTTTGAGCGGTGTTTCATTAGAAGCGATGCGAAGTAAGGCCCTATTGCATGCTTTCTATTTAAATCAAAAGGATACGGCAATAGTCCTGTTGAAGAAAATTATAAATGTTAGACAGGCCGACCCCGAATTGGTGGCCAATGCAAAGCTGGATTTAGGGGACATATACCTTTTGATGGACCAGCCATGGGAATCCACCCTATTGTATTCACAAGTTGAAAAACTGCAAAAAGAGACACCAATTGGATACCTGGCAAAACTCAAAAATGCCAAGCTATCCTACTATAAAGGAGATTTCGCTCTAGCACAAAGTCATTTAGATGTATTAAAGTTGGCCACCAGTAGGGAAATTTCCAATGATGCGATCTCTTTAAGTTTGCTTATTCAGAATAATATTGCTTTTGACACTACACATGAGGCCATGGAGGATTATGCAGCCGTTGATCTTATACTTTTCCAAAACGATAGGAAGCGTGCATTGGTAAAATTGGATTCTATGCTTGTACGATATCCCGAACATTCCTTAACGGACGAGATTTGGTGGCGTAAAGCAAATATTTTGATGGAATTAGGGGAGTTTGAAGCCTCCGTTACCTATCTAGACCAGATAGTGAATAAATATCCCTATGACATTTTAAGTGACGATGCCTATTTTCTTATGGGCACGATTTTACAGGATTATCTACATAAAAACGATGAAGCAATGGAAATTTACCAATCCTTGTTAAAAAAATATCCTGGTAGCCTTTTTACTGCCGAGGCGAGAAAACGCTTCAGAATATTGCGAGGCGATTTTGATAATAAAAAGGAAACATTATAATTGAAGTTCTTTGGAATATTTGTTCTATATTAAGCTATATTTCAGTTAACTCGTGGGTAATTTAAAGGAGGAAATTTTACTCCATTCTTTAAAAAATTGTTTATCTTTTTCTATTTGAAAATTATAAGGAAATAACTTTTTTATCAAAATATAGTATGCATGCATAATAATTTTTTGTATGTTTGTTTAATCACAAATAATATCAGAATCGGATCTATTTCTTCAATTGATATTATTTAAACAGTAAAAATATTTATAAGTGGTTTTAATAATTGAAGCAGATGACTGAGAAAAAATTCAAATTAACAACCATGAAAAGGGAAGAGACCGTTGACTTTAACATAAAGGCTTCGTGGCATGCCATTTCCAGGATGTACAATCAAAAAGCCATAAAAAATGACATCACAACTTCTATAGGATTTGTTTTATTGAATATTCAAAGTGAGGAAGGGACACCTGCGACCAAAATAGCCCCGCTTATGGGCTTAGAAGCCAGAAGTCTTACAAGAATGTTAAAAACTATGGAGGAAAAAGGGCTTATATTTAAACAGGCTGATCCTCATGATAGAAGGTCAGTAAGAATATTTTTAACAGAATTAGGAAAGCAAAAAAAAGAAGTCTCCAGGATTACGGTAAAGAATTTTAATAACGAGGTAAGGAATATTGTTCCTCATGAAAAACTGAAGATTTTTTTCGAGGTGATCCAGGAAATAAATAAAGTGGTAGACAAGAGTCTTTCCTAATTAATCAAACATAGGATAACCAAAACACTTATAATAGTAAAGAGTCTTTGAGAATAAATACTTCAGTTAATTGTACTGCGGTTTTTGACAAAGGACTGAGTTATAACTTGAAAAAACAAAGGAAGAGACAAATGGACTACAGCCCGGCCATTGAGAAAACCATTTGAATTAAAACCAAGAAAAGAGATGAAAAGAACCATTAAAAAAGTAGCAGTATTAGGCTCAGGAATCATGGGTTCCAGGATTGCAGCGCATTTTGCTAATATTGGCTTACAAGTAATTCTGTTAGACATCGTACCAAAAGAGCTTAGTGAAGGAGAAAAAAAGAAAGGTCTGAAAGAAACTGACCCGGCAGTAAGAAACAGAATCGTAAATGAAGCCTGGCAAACTGCGGTAAAATCAAATCCTGCACCTTTGTATCGTCAGGAGTTTGCCAGTAGAGTGGTTACAGGAAACTTCGAGGACAACATGAAGAATATTTCGGATTGTGATTGGGTGATCGAGGTAGTAGTTGAGAATCTGAAAGTAAAAAAATCGGTATTTGACCAGGTTGAGCAGCATAGAAAGGCCGGAACGCTTATAACTTCTAACACTTCGGGTATTCCTATTCATCTGATGTTGGATGGAAGAAGCGAGGATTTTCAAAAGCATTTCTGTGGTACTCATTTTTTTAACCCACCCCGTTATCTTCGTTTGCTTGAGATCATTCCTACTCCCAAGACTGATCCTGATGTTGTAAAATTTCTAATGCATTTTGGCGACCTACAATTAGGTAAAACTACGGTGTTATGTAAAGATACTCCTGCTTTTATTGCCAACCGGATAGGGATCTATTCTATTATGAAGGTGGTTGATACCATGGCTAAGCTCGATCTAAGTATAGATGAGGTTGATAAGCTGACAGGTCCTGTTATAAACCGACCTAAGTCTGCCACATTTAGGACCTCAGACGTGGTGGGTTTGGATACCTTAATAAAAGTAGCCACCAATTTACATGAAGGTTTAAAAGACGATGAAGCTCGGGATATCTTCAAACTTCCTCCGGTAATTTCTCAATTGGAAGAAAAGAAGTGGTTAGGAGATAAAACGAAACAAGGTTTTTATAAGAAAACCAAAGATAAGCAAGGCAATACAGAAATTTTGACCCTCGATTTAAAGGATCTTGAATATAAACCTAAAGCCAAGGTTAAGTTCGATGTGATGGAGGTAACAAAAGGGATGGATGATGATACCCAGAAATTTAAAACCCTATTTGCTGACAAGGGCAAAGCTGGGGAATTCTATAGAGATTCATTTTTTGGCCTTTTCGAATACTCCAGCAAACGAATACCGGAGGTAGCCGACGATTTATTTAAGATAGATGATGCCTTAAGAGCAGGTTTCGGCTGGGGACATGGGCCATTTGAAACCTGGGACATGCTGGGTGTACAAAAAACAACAGAGAAAATGGAAGCAGCAGGTTATAAACCTAAACAATGGGTTTATGATATGATTGCTTCCGGAGCTACAACTTTTTATAAAACGGAAGGTGGCGTAAAAAAATATTTTGATATTGAGTCTAAAGGTTACAAAGTTGTACCCGGCACTGAAGAGTTTATTTTATTGGATACCCTTCGTGAAAATAATGTACTTTGGAAAAATGCAGGTGCTTCAATTATTGATTTAGGAGATGGTATCTTAAACCTTGAATTTCACTCTAAGAGTAATTCTTTGGGAGGTGAGGTTATAGATGGTCTGAACAGAGCCATAGATATGGCGGAAAAGGACTACAAAGGCTTGGTTATTGCCAATGAAGGCACCAATTTTTCTGTAGGCGCAAATATAGGAATGATCTTTATGACTGCTATTGAGCAGGAGTTTGATGAGCTGAATTTTATGATCCAGCAGTTCCAGAAAACCATTATGCGTGTCCGTTACTCCTCTATACCAGTAGTGGTTGCTCCCCAGGGACAAACTTTGGGAGGGGGTTGTGAAATTACCCTCCACGCTGACAAAGTACAGGCGGCGGCTGAAACATATATCGGCTTGGTGGAAGTAGGGGTTGGATTAATACCAGCCGGGGGTGGAACCAAGGAAATGGCTTTGAGGACAGCTGACAGGTATACAAAAGGCGATATAGAGCTAAATGAGCTTCAAAATAGCTTCATGAATATTGCAATGGCTAAAGTTGCTACCTCTGCCTATGAAGCAATGGACATGGATTATATCCGAAGGGACGATGGTGTCTCTGTTAATCTGGATAGACGGATTGCAGATGCTAAAGCAACCGCGCTACGATTGGCGGATTTGGGATACGTTCAGGCTGCTCAAAGAACTGATATCAGGGTACAGGGTAGGGCTGGAATAGCTTTGTTCAAAGGAGGAATAAGCGGAATGAAGAGCGGCCGTTACATTTCCGATCATGATGCAAAAATAGCTGAAAAATTGGCCTACGTCATTTGTGGGGGTGATCTTTCTTATCCGCAAAATGTATCTGAGCAGTATCTGCTAGACCTTGAAAGAGAAGCTTTCCTTTCGCTATGTGGTGAAAAGAAAACCCTCGAACGTATCCAAAGTATATTGCAAAAGGGGAAACCGTTGAGGAATTAGACGGTGAACGGTAAGCAGTAAACAGTAAACGGTTTAGAATTTATCTCAAATAAACAGTTCGAGTACCTGACAGAGGGAGTTTTAGAGATTCGAAAAATGCCTGTAGGCTTAACAAAAAGACTTAGTGTTTAATGATTTGCATTTATAAGGGAATTTCACCTTTAACATAAAAATAAGTTGAAATAAGAGAACTTGTCTTATTTCTAATATCTAACATCTAAAATCTAAGAAAAAATGGATGCATATATAGTAGCAGGTTACAGATCAGCAGTAGGAAAGGCCAATAAAGGTGGTTTCAGATTTTATCGGCCCGATGATCTGGCTGCAGACGTAATTAAACATTTGGTGAAATCTGTTGATGGATTTGATCCTAAGCGGGTGGATGACCTTATTGTAGGAAATGCTGTTCCTGAGGCCGAGCAAGGGATGCAAATGGGAAGGCTGATCTCTTTGCTCTCATTGCCAATGAACGTGCCAGGAATGATTGTAAATAGATACTGCGGGTCAGGTATCGAGACCATTGCCATTGCTTCTGCGAAAATTCATGCAGGACTGGCTGATTGTATTATTGCGGGTGGCACAGAATCCATGTCGTTGGTGCCGGTTATGGGGTGGAAAACAGCGCTCAATTATAAAATTGCTACAGAGAATCCAGCATACTATACAAGCATGGGGC
>CAMPJM010000112.1 GCA_946886805.1 uncultured Flammeovirgaceae bacterium
ACTAATTCGGACTTGTTGCAAAAAGATGTTTGATAAAAGGATTTATTGCTCTATTTTGTAATGGCTCTATCTTTCGGATGGTTCCTGTTAAAGTATTATACCAAATCTCTACAAATTCATCATTTATCCTAAAAAGGGAGATGCTTAACTGAAAAAATGAAATTTTATTTACATAATGCCCTCTAAGAAATATTTGTCTTGCCTGCTCCTCTAAGGCTAAATTGTTAAACGTTATATTGCGCATTTCACTATTATAATCTTCCATAATATACAGGCAAAGGAAGAACAAATTGCGAATTGAAACGGTGTATTAAGCTTCGAAATAGAAGGCAAGTAATAAAAGGATGATTTTTAAATCCTATTTATAACCGTCAGAAAAACAGTTATTGCGGTATTGTATTAGAAAAATAAAATTATTCAGTCAAAAAAGGTCTCAATTCCATTGACGCTGAATCAGTTCCAGACTATCTTTTTTATGGTTGTATAGTTCAAGAAAGTTTTCATACTCTGAAGCATTGATAACTTCTTCCAAATCTTCTAAACTATTTTCTGCATAAGTTGTAAGATACATTTTAAGGCTTTGCAAAATATAGGCTTTCCGGAGAGCAGGCGAGTATGGATTTGTGCTTAATGTATTAAGTAAAATCTTGTAGGCACGTTCCTGTTCATTTAGTTCTGAATCGAAGAATTTGGCAGCATCAATAATACCCGCTTCGTAAAAAGGGTTTATGGTGGCCAACTGTTCGAAATAGCTCTTCGCTGTTTCAATTTCCTCATTATTCCAGGCTTGCTTGGCTTGATAATGTAACAATAGCGGTCGTCCATTAGCAAGTTCTTCGACTGTAGAATCATTTACGTAATTGGCAATTTCCTCTACCTGATTTGATGCCAGCCAATACTCCAACCTAAATTTATCAAAATCATCGATCTGCTCCTCGTTGAGCTGTTCTCTATCTAAAAGATCTACTAAACTGCTTAAACCATTCAGATTATTTGCTTCCAATGCTTTTTCAAATATTAAAAGCCATGCATTTGTTTGAAGGACATCATTTTTTATTGGCGAGGCTAAGCCTAGTAATTCAGGAACATCAGTAGATTCTCTTAGAACCAAATCAATGTAAATAATACTATCATTTGCTTCCACGCCCCGATTGTTTGCGGCTTTGTTTAGCCATTGTTTCACCACAAGAGCTGTCCGTACAGAACTTTTATCTCCATTCTCAGCAACCAAGTCCCAGCTTTTGACAGCCTCCTCAAGATCACCTGATACGGTGGCTGCAATCGCCAATGGCACGTGAGGTGTTTTATAACCTTCATCTATAGCTTTATTAAAATAATCTACGGCCAATCTATGAGAACGCTGTTCGAGTGCCCACAGCCCAAGCAAGTAATTGTAAAAGCCCGCTCCCGAAGCTGCATTTTTTACATGGTGCAGTGTATTAAAAGCTGCCCCCACGCTGCCTGCATAATACTGACTGATTCCCGAAAGGAAAAATAACTCGATCTGAAATTTGGCATTTGAACTATCTTCCGCCATTTGAGCCAGTAATGTATCAGCGTATTTTTTTGTGGACCCGGTAAGCTGATTAAGAGAATATTCGTGCCAGAAGGCAAAAGCCTCAGCATCTATATTGTTTCTGCTGAAGGGAATATCTTCATTCTTTAGCCCTTCAACAGGCATTCTGTTTTGACTCAAATAAATTAATTGATTGTTTATCAAAGGCAGATTTTGCTTCAAATCAAAGTTTTGCTTTAATGAGTCTGCATCTAATTTAATTTGGTGTTGGATAAAAACCGAAAGCTTGTTCACCTCAGCAGATTCTTTTACATCAGAATCCGTTCCTGCTTTTTCAAGATAGAAGATCGCAGAGTCCAAAACCGAGGTCCCACTATATAGAATACCAAGGTTGTTCTGAATATAGGGGCTCTCAGGAAACTTTTGCAAGCCTTCGCTTAGAATAAATAATGCATCAAAAAAGCGATCTTTACTCTGGTAAATATTCCCCAGGTTTACGTAAGCATATTCATTTGGAAATCTTTGGATGGCGTCGTCAAAATATTTAAGCGCAACTGCTTCGTCTCCCTGTTTAATTGCCAAGGAAGCAAGAGAGTAGTTCGATCTGGCATTGGTTGCATCATAAGAACGTGCGAGTTTATAGTATTGCTCGCTTAAAAACAACTGATTTTCATGAGCAAATAAATCGCCCAAGGCATTGTAGTACCCTGCAAATCCCTGATACATCGGATAAAGTACTGAACGCGCCACTAAAACGCCTATTATTACAATTCCGCCTATACTTGTTGTAAAGTAGGGAAGGTTTTTAGGCTTATACTGAACCTTATATACATTTAGATTCTTCTGAAGAACACCAGCAAAATTTCCGATGGTGTACAAAAAGAACATAAAACCCACACCCAAATGGCTAAAAATTATGAAATCTTCATACATTCCAAGCATCGAATCATTTGCTAAGAAATAAAAAGACCCAAGGGTTAAAAAGCTGACAATCCCTAAAACGAGATATAAAATAGCTCCGGAAGGGATAAAAGGAATAAACGGATAAATAAAGTTGGTTCTTTCCCGGAACCCCCAAATCCCAACGATGCCTGAGATAAACAACAATATCGCTGGATTTATATAAATAATATCCCAGTCGAGTTGATTAATATTGTGAAGATAAGTAAGCAATAGCCATCCCAAAAACAGCCCTGATATTAGTGTATAATGAAGAAAGCTATTTTTACTGGTCGTGGTGTTGCTACTTGTAATCACATAGAGAAAACCACTAATAATATCATGGGATACCAGAAATATAAAAATTAACGAAATTCCAAGAGGGACAAGAATACCGTATGTGCCTATATAAAGAAATGGATTTTCTACGGATGAAAAATAAAAAATAAGAACGCCGAATATAATCGAAACGAATAAAAAACTTAATATTCGATAATAGAAGGTAACATTTTTGTTTATAGAGTTGAAATAATAACTCAAAGGCAGATAAAGTCCTATAGCAATGTACAGCCCCATGCTTTCTGTACTGTCGAACAGCATCAATTGATCCAGCCCAAGACCTGCGAGCATCAGTGCAATGATAGTCATCCCAAAAAGATACCAGAATCTTGACAACGTCGTGAGAATGGCGATTGAAATGCTTAAAAAGATGAAGGAAAGCATTGCCAATCCTACATAAACAAAAGGCGGTAAATTTAACCCAGCCCCCTGAAAGGTCTCTTCGACAATGTAATGGTCAATGTTGAGGGGAATTTCCGCAATATGTAGATCAATGGTTTTTAATGGGAGCTCATGGGAGGAATAGTTTCGCACCGTTTCCCAGGAGTAAGCAAAATCAGAGCCTCCAATTACAGCTGCGATTAGCAACCCACTCGCAATCAAAAACAGGATTAGCAATACGAAGTATATATTCCTATAAGACTTCCTCCATTTATTCCAAAAAAATGTTTCTGACACTTGTAAAGCTTATTGTTGAATCTTCTTTTTTAAATTATTCTAATACTTTTGGAACCCTAATATAATCAGCGTCCTTTTTTGGTGCGTTTTTAAGAGCATCTTCATGGCTTAAATGATCTCGCAATTTATCTTCCCGCAATGAATTCACTTCACTGGCCATATGTGTAAGTGGTTCTACACCATCGGTATTTAATTCATTCAACTTTTCTACCCAGGTAAGGATTTCACTCATGCTTTCCACCATGGATTCCTCCTCCTTTTCGTCGAAATTTAAACGCGCCAGGTGGGCAATTTTTTCTAAAGTATCTTTATCAATTTTCATGTTAACAAATGCTTTTACAGCTATTAATAGTTGGGCTTTTTGTAAATTCTGTTTAATAAGTAATGACTGTCCGCAATATTATCCTAACAATAAGAAATAGTATCAGATAGACATTTGAATTGTTTATAATGGACTAACCATGATCCTTCGTTCCTCAGGATGACAAAAAAACAGCAACAGCATTGGTTGTCATCCTGATGTTAGGAAGGATCTTGGCAAACTATCAATCTAGCTCCAAAAGTATTATAAACATTGTCTTTCTCTGTTAGAATAATTCAAAATTCAGACAGGCTATTTTGGTAGCACTTTCTGAAAATTTTTATTAGTAAAGCTGCCGATATCATTCGTTTTCAAGGAATTATACCTTATCAATTCATCGTTAATTATTTTATAAACCCTATCTTTTAATTCATCCATATCCTGGATAGAAAGACCTTCGGTGTCGATCGGTTCGTGAAAAATTAATTTTGAGGTTCTTTTAGTCACCATCATTTTTCCATCATCGGGTAAAATTATCCAATTATATGGAATAGTTACCGGAACTATAGGAATTTGTTTCTCGATGGCTACCCTAAAAGGACCATCTTTGAACCGTGCCATTTTCGGTGGCTCCTGTGATACAATTCCGCCTTCGGGAAATATTACCAGGCTCTTGCCCTCTTCAATCGCTTTTTTGGAGCGTTCAATAGTCTCATACTTACTTTTAAGGCTATTTCTATCTACTGTAACGTGCAATTTTTTGTACATATAGCCAAATAGAGGCACCTTGGCAATAGAACTTTTCCCAACAAAAACAAAATATACAGGAGAAAACCCCATTAAAGGAATATCCAGGAACGAGGTATGGTTAGGACAAAATATGTATTGCTTTTTCTTGTCGAGAGGGGCTTTATATTCTATCTCTAAAGTAAAAAAACAAACTGCATAAAATATTTTCGCCCATACATGGTTAAGCAGATAAGCATAATAATGCCAGCTCTTTTTTTGAACCAGAACCAAAAAGAATGGCATAAGCATTAAAAACAATAATGCAAACATGATAAAACAATACCTGGAATACACCAGCCTCAGAAATCCCATTTTATAAAATTAGCTGTTTTGTGAAGGGAATAATTACCTATTTTTATGAAAGAAAAACTTACTTTAGCAGTTGAATAATACAACGCTCTTCTTTGAGTTTTTCAATTTCTTCCGAAAGGTTAAACCCGGATTTTGCCAGATCCATTTCGGTATTGTTCTTTTTCCTTATCGTTTTTCTTGCCATAGCTTCTATAAACCTTCTCACATCTTTTTTTCCTTCTAAAACAAGCGGGGGGACACTTGTAGGTTTATCGTCCTCACCTTTGGCTACAAGGGTAAAATAACACGTATTTGTATGCTCTACTCTACCAGTTTTAACATTTTCTGCCTCTACTCTTATTCCAACTATCATAGAAGAGTTCCCGACATAATTAACAGAGGCTTTTAACGAAACCAATTCTCCTACCTCCACAGGCTTTAAGAAATCCACAGTATCCACAGAAACTGTTACACAATAAGCCCCTGCGTGTCTGCTTGCACAGGCATAAGCTACTTTGTCCATCAAGGAAAGCAAGATGCCTCCATGTATTTTCCCACCGAAATTGGCGTAAGAAGGAATCATCAATTCTGTCAACGTAGTGCGGGAATAACTTACTGGCTTTGGTACGAGTTCCATTAAATAGAAATTAATTGACTTTAATAAAGCCCTAAATATAATCATCCTAATCAATAAAATAAATTCGAGATGATCGTATTCCCTACAAAAGCTTTTTTGTAAGCATATTAAATCGGTAGGAAAGCATTACGGCCGCCAGCGATAATCCGATCAGCAGGCCAAACCAAATTCCACGAGTGCCAAGTCCCAACTCAAAACAAAGAAAATAGCCAACCGGCAAGCCAATGATCCAGTACGCTATTACTGCAATAACTGTTGGCACTGTCACATCTTCAAGCCCCCTTAAGGCACCTAATCCCACAACCTGTATGCCGTCAGAAATTTGAAAAAACGCAGCAATAACCAATAAGGAAGAAGCAATTGTAATCACTTCATCATCTTTTATATAAAGGCCGGGAAAGAATGATTTCCCAAGTATAAAAATCAAGCAGGTTATAGTCATGAAGCCAATCCCCATGATAAAGGAAGTAAATCCGGCTATTCTTAAATTTGGAATATCATTTTTCCCCAGCTGGTTTCCAACTCTTACTGTGGCAGCAGCGGCAATTCCCGTAGCCATCATATAGCTGATCGATGCCAGGTTAATAGCAATCTGATGCGCTGCCAATTGCTGCGCTCCAAGCCAGCCTATCATAATCGCTGCACTGCTAAAAGCACCGACTTCGAAAACAAACTGCATTCCTGTTGGAAATCCAAGCTTCACCATTCGTATGGCAAGTTTTTTTGAAAACCCTCTTATTCTAAAGCCTTTCAGATAGTGCGCATATTTAGTGTTTTTGATTACATAAATAGCCATGGCTATGGCCATTAAAACCCTCGAAATAAATGTTGCCCACCCGGCACCAATTAAACCCATGGGTTCAAAACCGAATTTGCCATATATCATCGCATAATTCAACCCTACATTCAGCAAATTGGCGGCAATCGTGATGTACATCGCATTTTTAGTAAAAGACAAGCCTTCGGCAAACTGCTTAAAAGATTGAAACACCAT
This sequence comes from uncultured Flammeovirgaceae bacterium, assembly GCA_946886805.1. Next base: position 6,485 of record CAMPJM010000112.1, read on the forward strand.
AAACGGAATAAGTGACATCGCAATTATTCTAAGGTAGGGAACGGTCATGGCCGCAACTGCTTCTGGCTGATTAAGGTAAAATAATACTGGAGCCCCAGCAAAAGCGAGTAAGAAGAGAAGCACGCCCGTAACAATATTTATATACAAGCCGTGTTTGAAGACCTTCGCACTTTTTCTATAATTATTTTCGCCATCTGCAGCAGCCACCAGGGGGGTTGCTGACATAGACATTCCGATGCCAAACATCAAAATAATAGCAAAAATACTATTGCCGAGAGATACGGCGGCCAAAGGAACAGCGCCCAACTGACCGACCATAATACTATCGGCCACGCCCACCATCACATGCCCGAGTTGACTCAGCATTACGGGAACAGCCAGGTTAATATTTTTTTTGAAATGAGCCTTATAGAGTGCGGAAAGCATTTAGGGTTTGGGGGATAGGTGTTGGGTGTTAGGTGTTAGGTGTTGTGAGTTTGGAATTCAGTGCTAAAATTTAACTTTTTTAGAACCATGGTCTGGAAACTTTGAAACCATCAACTGTGAACTTATACATTGAAAATTCGAGCTACTTTTAACAAACCGGCAATGCTTAAGCTATCGGTAATTTTTTGATCCATCACCATTTGGACAGCTTCTTCTAAGGGCAACTTTAAAATTTCAAGGTCTTCTGACTCCTCAAATTCTGTTTCTCCTTGTGTGAGCTCTGTGGCCAAAAACACAAACCCTTCTTCATCGGTGACCGAATTAGAAGTATGAATCCGCATAATATTTTCCCATTTTGAAGCGGAAAGCCCGGTCTCTTCCTTCAACTCGCGCTTTGCAGAAATTAGCACATCCACCTCGTTAGGTCCCCCACCCATTGGTATTTCCCAGGAATATTCGTTTAAAGTATATCTATACTGACCAACGAGCCAGGTATTGCCTTCTTCATCGATTGGAATTATTCCTATTGCTTTGCTTTTAAAGCTCACTTTTCCATAAATTCCATTCCCACCACCGGGGTTGATCACCTGATGCTCATGGACAGTAATCCAGGGATTGTCATATATTTTCTTTGAACTTAGGGTTTTCCAGGGATTATTATTTTTTTCCATAGCCGCAAAAATACGGAACGAGTTTGAAAAGATCATTAGGCCAGAAGATTATTATAAATTTAATAATGTGAGTCGATGATGAGCCAATTAATTCTACATCTATAAAGTTTTCTTACCTCTCCTTCCATTTCTTCCTCTCCTTTTTTAAATTGCGACATGCTTAAAGCTTACTTTTCAGAAAATTATGTAGAGGCTGGGTGCGATGAAGCTGGCAGGGGCTGTTTGGCAGGTCCTGTTGTAGCAGCAGCTGTAATTCTGCCCAAAGATTATACGCATCCCTTATTAAATGATTCCAAGCAACTGACCCAAAAGCAGAGAGAATTATTAAAAGTGGAAATCGAAAAAGATGCAATCTGTTGGGGAGTTGCTGAAGTGAGTAATCAGGAAATAGATCAAATCAATATTTTAAATGCCTCTTTCCTGGCAATGCACAGGGCACTTGACAGCTGTAAAACCAGACCTGAACTTTTGTTGATTGATGGTAACCGCTTTAATCCCTATAGAAACATTCCTCACCAATGCATTATTGGTGGAGACGGCTTATATTTCTCGATCGCCGCAGCGTCGATTCTTGCCAAAACTTACAGAGACGAACTGATGCGCAGCTTTAGCAAGTCATACCCTGAATACGGTTGGGAAACAAATGTGGGGTATCCAACCAGACACCACAGGGCCTGTATCAAAGAAAAAGGTGTAACTCCCCACCATAGACTAACCTTCCGATTAACACCAGAGCAGATGGAAATCTTTGATTAAGAGTCTATTCCTTACAATATCGCATTTACGAATGTGGAATTATTTTTACAGAATATTGTTACATTTGTGGTCTTTTATTTCAACATCTAATCTATGGAACCAAAAAAGGTTGCTTTAAATCATATTCACGAACAACTTGGTGCTAAAATGATCCCTTTTGCCGGTTACAATATGCCTGTCAGGTATAGTTCTGACCTTGAAGAGCATAACACGGTAAGAAATGGCGTTGGTGTTTTTGATGTTTCCCATATGGGAGAGTTTATAGTAAAAGGCCCCAAAGCATTAGACCTCATCCAAAAAGTTACTTCAAATGATGCCTCAAAACTTGAAACTGGGAAGGCTCAATACAGCTGCCTCACCAATGAACAGGGTGGAATAGTGGATGACCTCATTGTTTATAAGCTTATGGAGGAAGAATATATGTTGGTGGTGAATGCTTCCAATATCGATAAAGATTGGAAATGGATCAATAAATTTAATTCGGAAGGAGCTATTCTCGAGAACATTTCAGATAAAATCAGCCTATTTGCTGTTCAGGGACCATTGGCCATAAAAGTACTTCAACCGCTTACTTCCGTAGATTTGGAAGCAATGAAGTTCTATAGTTTCAAGGTTGCAGATTTTGCCGGGGTACCTAATATTTTTATTTCTGCGACAGGCTATACCGGATCGGGAGGTTTTGAAGTATATGTCCCCAATGAATATGCCGAGCAAGTATGGCATAAAATTTTTGAAGCAGGAAAACCTTTTGATATTAAGCCTATAGGGTTAGGGGCAAGGGACACTTTAAGACTGGAAATGGGCTATTGCCTTTATGGAAATGATTTAGATGATACCACTTCGCCCCTAGAAGCAGGTTTGGGATGGATTACTAAATTTTCAAAATCTTTTACCAGTTCAGATCAATTAGCGATTCAAAAGGAAAAAGGGGTTGATAAAAAACTCGTAGGATTCGAAATGATAGAGCGAGGGATACCTCGGGCTGGCTATGAAATACAAAATATCTCAGGAGAAAAAATTGGGCAGGTTACTTCAGGTACGCAATCCCCTTCTTTGGGAAAAGGTATTGGAATGGGATACGTCCAAACTGCTTTTGCAGAAGTGGGGCAGGAAATATATATTAGCGTGCGAAATAAAACGATCAAAGCACAAATAGTGAAGATGCCTTTCTTTAGGAATTAGTGAGTTATGAATTGGTGAATTATGGGTTATGAATTATGTATCGGTGATTTATGATTTAGTGATTTGGTGAAAATAATAGAATTGAACTATAGATTGATAGAATGATAGAATTCAAAATTTGGCTTACTTCTTCCAACTCCCATCTTTCCGCTTAAAATAGAATATGAAAAGAACCGTAGACGTTTGTTTATCTCCAGACCTGCTTCATCTATACGAACTTAAAGACAAAATTGTAGTTGTAGTTGATATTTTAAGAGCTACTTCCTGTATGACGACTGCAATTGCCCATGGTGTAAAAAGCATTACCCCGGTAGCGTCACTTGAAGAATGTGAAGTTTTAAAAATGAAAGGACTATTGGCCGCAGCAGAAAGGGACGGACAAATAGCGGAAGGATTTGATCTTGGAAACTCGCCCTTTTCGTATATGAATGAAGATTTAGTTGGAAAAAGTTTAGCAGTCACTACCACCAACGGAACCTT
>CAMPJM010000113.1 GCA_946886805.1 uncultured Flammeovirgaceae bacterium
CAAATTGGACAAGAAATAAAAGCTGTTTGAGCCCGCCTTTTTCGGCGGGTGAGTTTCTTTTATTTCCCAATTTGTTAAGGAAAATAGCGTAAAAAAATGAATACAGCCTTGATTTTTTTGTCCCGAGGTTTCTCTCGGGAGCCCGTCCGGCGAGGACAAATGGAAATCGAACAGCTTCCATCACAATATTTAGCAAAACTAACTTTGCCCTAGTTATAAGCTCTTCAATCTGCCAGTACAAAAATTCCCGCCCCACAGAAATATTTCTTGACCCACACCAAGTCGATTCTACTTAATATAATCATATACAATTTTAGAAACCTCGGCCAACATGGCTGTTCCTGCTTTTTCGTCTTCCATATTTTTTGATAGCAAAACAAGCACATATCTGTGTCCATCGGGCAAAAACACTATTCCGGAATCATGGTGCACTCCGGTTATAGAGCCTGTTTTGTTCGCTACTTTCACTTCTTTTGGAAGTTTTGCCGGGATAATATCCCTATGAGTTTGCTGCATCAAAACTTCAATCATTTCCTCGCTGGCCTCCTGGCTAACCGCCTCTCCCCTTCCCAATTTTTCGAAGATTATCATAAGGTCGTAAGCAGTAGTGGTATTATTTAATCCTGCTTCATAAGCTTTCATATCTTCAACGCCTCTCAGAACATTGATATCTTCCGCTCCAAGATTTCTCATAGTCTGGTTTACATTTTCAGCACCCACAAATTCTATGACAATATTAGTCGCCAAATTGCTACTGTAGATAATCATATCCACCAGCAAATCTTTGATCCTTCTTTTTTGACCTATTTGTTCATATATATGCTCCCCATCATCTCTTCCGATATCCAATTTAAAAAAGCTACTGTCTACTATGCTTTTAAATTCATTCTTAACTGGTAGAGAGTCATTTAAAGAAAACTTACCCTCGTTTGCTTGTTTATAAACTTCAATCATCACAGGGGTTTTCATAGTGCTGGCAGCATGAAACTCTTCTCTTACATTAATAAATATTGGTTCATTGCTACCGGAAAGATCTCTAAAAGCCATTGCAAAGTCACCACTGGTAGCGTTGAACAGTGCTGCAATTTCGTTTCGTATTTTTTCGGATTCTTCCATATCGCTTTGACTGTATCCTCTATTACAAAAAATCAATATCAGAAAAAAAATAGTTTTATAGTGCATTTATTTATAAATAAAAGGTTGTTGATCAATTTGAGTACTGCAAAATCGGTTTAAATTCAAAACGTATTGCCCACGTAAGACTTTCCTAATACTCCTCATGTATCTTCCATAATATCCGCTCCATTTCTTCTTTTAGCTCCGATGAAGAAATTACATAATTATTATGCATAAAACTAAAAATAAGCTTTCTCCCTTTTTTTGTAAGAAGATAACCACTTAAACAAATACTATTACTTAGCGTACCGGTTTTAGCAAAAACATAAGGTTTATCTGCCTTATAATTATTTTTTATGGTTCCTGATTCTCCTCCTACAGGCAAATATTCAAGAATTTTTTCTTCAGGATATTCCTGATGGATCATTTTCAATAGCGCAATGACACTGCGTGGAGTAAACATATTATATCCTGACAAGCCAGAGCCGTCGACCCATTGCGGCTCATCAGGAAGCTTATTCAAAAAGTTGGCTTTAGAGTAGTCAATAACCGCTTCAATATTAAATGAATCAAATAAAACCTGGGAACATAAAAGCAGCAATTGTTCCGCTACAAAATTATCACTCTCCTTTAGCATTTTCTTAAATAAAGAATCTGAAGATATTGTCTTCAGCACTTCAAATGTGCGACTATCATAATCCGAAAAGGGAATTAATTGAACATTTCTTTTTAGAGTATCTTCCAAAAGCTTTATCACCAGTGTGTCTGATCCTGCAAATGGTTTATCGATTTCAAATTCAAGCGAATCATATTTCTTAATAATAAAGGAGTATTCGTTGGTAAATTGGGATCTTGTAAAGCGGTAGTCATCTGTTACAAGGGAACTGTCTGCTCTAACATTTTCATAAAAAAAGAAAGGATGGATAGAAAATGCCGAATCCTCGAATAGCTTTTCAAACCGGACAAAATTACCATAAATAGGAAAAGCTGATTTTTCAGTACCATAATAGTAATTGTACCAATCCCATGACCAGCCCGGACCTAATGGATTTACCTCCTTAAAATTATTTGCATAAAACAGATCTTTAGAATGATATTTTAAGAAATCAAAAGCTAATGTGTTTTGAAAATCAGGATGAAGAAAAGAAGGATCTCCTGTTCCCCAAAAAATTAAAGAATCATCACTTTCTATATAATATAGCCCCGGTACTGAGTCTCCCAATATTTTTTGGGCCGCGTAAAAGGTAAATATTTTAGTGTTGGAGGCAGGAACAAAATACTTATCCTCATTTTGAACATAAATCATTTTCTCCTTTTCAGGATCATATAACGCAAATCCTGTATATCCTTTACTGAAGGTATCAGACTTTTTAAAAGAATTTTTTAATCCGGAACATGAAATTAAAAACAAGAAAAATAGAAGATAAAAAATGCTTTTCATAAATGTTTGATAATAAGGCTCCCGAAAAATCCAAGGGAAATCGCCTTTAAGATATTTTATCTGCTCTGTAACTTTCCAAAAGTTTTTGTATTCTATAGCCTTTTTTAGGAACACGCAGGAACTCTTCGAAAAATCCGAAAGCTGAAGGCTCGCAACAAAAAACTCCCTATATCTTAAAAGGATTTCGTAACGAGCCCTAAGAAAACAATTAATTATCCCACCATATTCTGTCTAAAAGAGTCACCTCCGGAACATTAGCCCCATTTCTACTGATCTCAGAATCTGGATACACCAAGCGGCGAATAAATTCATTATTCAAATCCGGATTAAGGTTTTCCGGTAGTGTCATATCTTCATATTGATAATCATGTCTTCTTGCATCTACCCAAGCTTCCGGATGTAAGAACATTGCCACATACTTTTCTTTAAAAACATCATCTATGGTAAACGCATCCACTCCCATGCTTACAACCGGATTATTTATATATTTCTCTATTTCCACCGTATCGACACCTATTTTATCCATATGCGCTCTTATTCCTTCCAAATAAGCTTCGTAAGCACGTGTTTTATCAATAGTAAAGGCAGCTTCTGCTTCTATAAATTGTTGTTCTGCATAGGTAGCAATAAGAACAGGAGCTTGATCTGCAGTATAAAATCCGTCTGAAATTAAGGTAGAACGTGCACCCGATGCAGGTGCATCCCCTCTTCCAGCACCGTTTACGGTCCCCAGAAATGTGCCGCTGTCTGTCGTATCAACCATAAGGGGCAGTCTCGGATCAAAAACGCCGAAGGTTGTCCCATCCAGGGACTGGATAAATTGCTGTGAAATCCAACCACCCAAAATCAAATTTTCATTGTCGGTCACTATTAGAGCCCAGGGGTTAAATTGGTCTTCAAAAAAATCGACTTGTGCATCATCATCATTTCCCGTAAAACCATTATCAATTGCTTGTAAGATAGCTGCAGGGTCATATTCAGGGGTTTCACTTAAATGATTAAGGTATCTGGCCCTTAGCATATTAGCAAATTTCTCCCACTGCTCTAAACTTCCTCCGTAAATAAAATCATCTGAGCCGATGGACAGAATAGTTTCAGCTGAAAGGTCTTGGATACCTTCGTCCAAAAGTCTAAATATCTCCTCATAAAGCTCCTGATCGCTATCATAAGAAGGTGTGAGTGTAGTGAATCTGAATGCCTCGGAATAAGGAATATTTCCCCATGCGTCTATAGTCATACCCAGATTTAAAGCCATGAGAATTTTTGCTACACCGCGGTACGGAATGGACTCTGTTTCCTCAGCCTTATCCATAAGGTCAGTCAGATCAGTCATTACATTGTATAAATTTTCCCAGGTTATACTGTGGCTAACGGGATCCATGACATCAGACGAACTACCAGGATTTGGAGAAGCAAGGTATTGAACGTAGTATGAAGTAAAATCACCCAGCCTAAAGGTATTCTGTGCTGTCTCGTAGGTAGAATTGATTAAAAGCGAAGGCGCTGAAGCTTCCTCTGGATTATTAGGGTTTTCATTGATGTCGAGGTAATCTTCACAGGCAGTTGTAAAGAATAGACATGCTACAATCATATATATATTAATTTTTTTTATCTTTTTCATAGTCATTTTCTTTTACAGACCTAAATTTAAAGTAAAAAACAGGCTCTTTACACCAGGATAGCCTAACCCGCTAAAACCAACAGCATTTCCACCGGCACCGGCACTGAACGATTCCGGATCAAAACCATCCCAGGGAGTGTACAATATAATATTATTGGCAGCAACAGAGATCCGTGCAGATTTAAATGGAGTAGCTTCCAACAAGCCCGGCTGAAAATTGTAGCCAATCGTAACGTTTCTAAGTTTTATAAAAGAGGCATCCTGAACAAAATTCTCACTGGTAGTTCGGTAGTGGTTTCTATAATAGCCTGCTCCATAATCAAAACCATCCGGGCCAATTCCTTGTCCCAACCAGACTTCCTGAGTATTGGGAGACCCATCGGCAGTCACACCTTCAAAAACTTTTGTTTCATTCCTGTTTGCTGTATAAGCTGCTATGCCAAAAGCCGAGAAAAAATTATCATACTGGTTATACTGCTCAACATCAGCTCTAAAATCAATAAGAAATGAAAAATCAAAAGCTTTATAACTAAAAGTATTTCTCAACCCACCAAACCATTTTGGAACAGTATTTCCGAGAATTAACTGATCGCCATTTCGAACAGGAAATCCGTTGTCGCCAATGATTATAGGTCTGTCTTCATCTAAATGGATCAAGTCTTCAGGAGCACCACCGGGGTAATAGCGTTCATAGCTACTCCCATAGATATTACCGTAGGCTTCTCCCTCAATTAGCTTCATCGTAACTGTACTGCCTGCATAGCCAAACTGGCTGCCTACTACAATTTCGTCAATACCTTCCCTTATTTTCACCACTTCATTGTTATTATGCGATAAATTCAGGGACACATCCCAATTAAAATCCTCAGTTCTTACAGGCGTCCCACTAAGAATGAATTCAATCCCTTTGTTCACTATATTTCCAGCATTCGTAATATATATTGAATACCCGGTTGCATCGGAAATTGGAACACGTACTATCTGATCCTTACTGTTTGATCTGTACCAGGTAAAATCAAGTCCGATGCGGTTATCCAAAAATCTCAGGTTTGTTCCCAATTCAAAGGCGACTGTTTCTTCAGGTTTTAGGTCAGGATCCCCATATTGGCTATATCTGGTCAAACCTGCCTCACCGCCTAAGGGGTATTGTTCAGGTGCCGTATAAGTCTGTCCTAGCAGATAGGGATCTGTATCTTTTCCTACCTTAGCCCATGATGCCCGCAGCTTTCCAAATGTTAAAAAGTCTGGCAAATCAAACGCTTCACTGAACACAAAGCCCAAATTAACAGAGGGATAGAAGAATGAATTGTTATCCTTTGGCAGGGTAGACGACAGATCGTTACGACCTGTGATGTTTAAGAAAAGAAAATTATCATAATCCAACATTAGATCGCCATAAAAGCCCACCAGCCTTCTTTTTCTTTTATCCTGAGAAGTAGAAATCTGTGTTGCATAGCTCAGGTCATAGAAATTCGGGATAATAAAATCTTCGGCTTCAGCATTCACCCTTTCGTAATTCCTTTCAAAAATATCGTTGCCTAAGCGAAGGGTTGCTCTAAATTTTTCTGTGAAATTTCCAGTTAAAGTGACAAAAAGATTAGAATTGAAATCCCGGCTGTTTATCCGGTTTTCATTAATAAACCCGGTACTGCTCAAGGGAGCTTCACCGTCAATGCCCAAAGGTCCCGGGGTTATTTCTGTACGGGCATCACTGTAAAAATCGGTCCCGACCAGGTAGGTAATATTGATCCAATCGGCAGGTTTATAAGTAAACCTCAGGTTACCGATTGTCCTGTTGACATTATCTTCGAATGTACTAAACCGGGCGTCGTAAAGCGGGTTAGTATTAGTTCCAATACTGTTCATGGTTCCATCAGGATTTATATAATCATTTACATCCTGAGTCTCGGTCCAATAAACCATCCTTTCCATAAAACGGTCATGAGGCACCCTGTTTCCTCCGGAATTGATATAATTAACCGACCCCGTAAAGTCAAACTTCTCGCTGATTTTAATAGAACCGGAAACTTTCGCAGTAGTACGTTCCCATTCGCTAAAGGGGATGATGCCATCGTGCATTAAATTACTTAGAGATCCATAAAAAGTAGCCTTTTCACTCCCTCCGGAAACACTTATGCTGTTATCAATCTGCACACCAGTTTCCATAACATCTCTCCAATTGTCTTCGTATTTGTGTCCCGGGACGGTTTCTGCCACTTCGGCAATAGGTGCGCCCCAAGCAGGCCAAAAGCTGTCAGGATCATATTCCCCACCAAAACCCTGTCCGTATACTTCCTGAAACTCCGGGTACTGATTAACCCGCTCAAATCCCACTGTGCTGTTTATGTTTACTTTTACTGCACCTGGCTTGCCTTTTTTTGTAGTGATAATAACGGCACCATTAGCCGCCCTCACGCCGTACAAGGCCGTGGCTGCCGCACCTTTCAGCACGTTTATAGATTCAATATCATTGGGATTGATATCTGCCGCCCGGTTTGACAAACCTCTGGGGGTACGCGTGTCCAAATCTTCTACTGTAGAGTTGTCGATAGGCACCCCGTCCACCACAAACAAGGGCTGATTGTCTGCACTGGGATCCAAAGAATTGATTCCCCTGATGATAATTCTGGCACTTTGCCCCGGAGCTCCACCAGCGTTGGTGATCTGCACACCCGCTACTTGCCCTTGGAGCGCACTCACAACATTCTGCTGCTTTGTCCTTGTTATTTCTTCAGCATCTATTTCCTGCACGGCATATCCAAGCGTCTTCTTATCTTGTTCTATCCCGAAGGAGGTAACCACAACTTCTGAAAGTGATACAACGTCCTCAGAAAGTGTGACATTCAAGGTATTTCCAGTAACTGAAGACACTGGAATTTCTTTTTGAACGTAACCAATAAAAGAGAACACGAGAATATCACCGTCGCTGACAGATAGACTATAGTTGCCGTCTACATCCGATACAGTACCTTGATTTTGATCCTTGACGAGTATATTAACACCAGGCAAGGGAGTTCCATCAAATTTTGAAGTTACTTTACCATTTATTAACCGGTCCTGGGCAAAGCTGGAATGGAAACTTCCCATAATTACAATTAGAAAGAGCAACTTCCTTAAAGTTGGATAAAATTGTTTCATAGAATTTTGAGGTTAAAAGGTTCACTAAAAATGAGTTATGATCAACAAAAAATATAAACCAAAAAACTACTTGCCCAAAGCCTGGCGAAAAAGATAAATTCTAAACAGTCAAAAAAATGGAATATTTGATTACATTATATTAGGAAATAATTTTCAAAAAGCATATTAAATCCTCGGAAAATTTCAATAATGAAATAAAATAATTATTTTCAAGCCCTTGATAGTGAACTGCTTCAGCAGCAACCGTTTTGCTGTGGGCATAGAGCGGAAATTTTTAAAAGTTCGGAAATAAAAAACACTAATGCTACCTTTTCTCCACAATTGAGGAAGGGCAGGAACCTCATAACTCATTAAATGAATGTGCAAAGCTTAAATATTTCATAGTTTTAAAAAATGAAACAAAAAATCTCAGAATACCTAATCCAGGCAGTGCTAATCATTTTTAGTGTGGTACTTGCATTGATTTTAAACGAGTACATCAACAATTTAAAAACTAAAAAAGAGCTTAACCTAATTTTACAAAACATAGAAGAGGAAATCAGTGCAAATAAAGATATCCTTGGAGAATTAATCCCATATCATGAAGAGGTGATAAACAGAATTGAATCAGCACTATCAGAATCGATAATGATGGATAGTCTGAAATCGCCACAAGGTTTGAATGTGGTAAAAATTGCCCCAAAGGGCATTTATAAAATTCTCCCTAACCACACTGCCTGGGAAACTGCCAAAATGAGAGACATAATTTCCGGGATCGAAAATGCAACTCTCCAAATGTTAGCCAAAACCTATCAACAGCAGGAAAGCACCTTTACGCCCTCGCAAAAAATCATTGAAGTCATTTCGAGCAGGGAATTTTTAGATACATCAAAATCAAAAGAAAATCTGATTTTAATGTATCAGCAATTTAAAGAGCTTCGAAGCAGGGAGCTCTTACTCAATGAGTACTATACCGACGTTTTGATGCAGATGGACGAAGATTGAGGTGTTTTTGGCACCATCAACTCTTTAACTCCGATTATAATATAAATCCAATCTTCATTTCGCCAAAGATCTTCCATTTAAGCTATCCCGCTTTTGATATACTTCATCTGCCCGTTATGGTTAGACTCGTGTTCTACCACATGAAACCATTTGCAATAATTATTGGTAGGTCCCCAACCCCAGTCTTCATCAACAGTAAGAAGCCACTCATCATCCCGTTGAGCAAAAGCTTTAAGTGTAGCTTCCCTGACATCCGAAAGTTTTTTTAGGTAAAACACCAGTTCATTTCCTTTGATGCTTTCCCTTGCCTTATCACCCAAATTCATAGCAACATCGTAGGTATTCTTATCAGCTTCTTCCCAATTCCCCCACTCCTTACCTTCAATGGTATGAAGATAATAGAACCGCTCGGTGGCAGCCAAATGCAGCAACATAGCCCCTATCGAATTGGAATTGGCATCATGAATATAATCTAATTCCTTTACCCCCATCCCTTCAACGCTGCTCAGTATCACCATCCGCATCCATGCCATCATAGATACCAAAGTACCTATCTGCGGCGTATAGCCTTGTTTAGGGCCTATTATATTTATGTCAGCTTCCTGCGTAACAGCAGCAGCCCTGCCATGAGGCAATGTTAGCAAGCTACCCGCACCAAGGGCCAGGAGCGAGGATTTTTTTAAAAAATTTCTGCGATCAAGTTCTTTTTCTAATTTCATTTTCGGGGGAGGTTTATTATGATTTCTAATTTAGATGATATTCATATTCGTACAATGTAAACTTTTGAATTGAAACATCATCAACAAAAGAACGCATGTGCCTTCCCTGATGTGTCTGGTCGCCATTTAAATGCTGATAAACAATCCACTTGCCGTCTTGCAACAGGTGGTCTGTGTGCCACAAGACCACGGATACGGGCTACGCTATTGGGCTATAAATTATAACCCGATTTTACTCCGCCGCCAAGGTCTGTGTCCTCACAGACCTAGGAATGGGGGCAATCTGTCGAGTTTGCTTTTCTCAGTTTATTTAGTTGATCTCTAAGCGAGGTCGCTATCTTCTATTGTTTCTTAATCTAATTCCTTTTTCAACATGATCATATGTTTTAATTGTATTCCATTCTCAAAAATAGGTTCAGGGTAATTGTCTAAGAAAAAATTCTTTTTTATTTCAAAGATCTCAAAACCTGCTTTTTGATAGATATACAATTGCTTAATTGATGCATCGCCGGTTCCTATAAGAACTCTTTGAAACCCCTTAGCTTTTGATTTTTTGACAGCATCTTCTATTAAAAAGCTCCCTATCCCTTGTCCCTGATGCGCTATATCCACAGCAATATTTTTTATTTCTATGGCATTATGATCTTGTTTTTGAAGCACATAGATGCCTATAATTCTATTCGCACGTTCAAATATATAAATTTCAGCATTGTTAATATATTTATTAATCGCCTCTATCGTCTCATCTGCCAGCAATAATAAATCAAAGGGAATTTTTTCGTCTTTTTGAAGTTGTCTGATCATGAAATGTACAAAAATGTCAGTTTAACTCCACGGCCATTGATTATAGGTTCCGTGTTGTAAGTTGTCCCCTTCGAGATGATGTTCTTTGCCATTCATTCATTTATAGTTATTATAAATGGGACAGGAATTCTTCAACTCGATTATCTAATTCTTCATTATTGACCG